>JAWVFY010000152.1:0-3964 GCA_033855575.1 Solirubrobacteraceae bacterium | reverse complement strand
TCGAGTGCCCGTCCGCCGAGGACGGCCCGATCGCCTACGACGTCAAGGGCACGATGGTCGTGCCCTGCTACCTGAGCACGCCGGGTTGCGCCGCCGCGCACGCGCACTTCGTGCTCAACCCGCTCGACGGTCAGCCCGTGCAGATCCCCGGCAACACGATGAAGGTCGACTTCCGCTGCCGGATCCCGAAGGTCGCGCTGGCCAACCCCGGCGAGTCGCGCCCGTCGCTGTACGGCCACGGCCTGTTCGGCGGCTACGGCGAGATCGGCCAGGGCCAGCTGAAGAACATGATGGCCGAGCACAACTTCACCTACTGCGCCACGGCCTGGGCCGGCATGGCGACCGAGGACGTGCCCAACGTGGCGACGATCCTCGCCGACGCCTCGTCGTTCAACACGCTCGGCGACCGCGTCCAGCAGGGGATGCTCAACTTCCTCTACCTGGGCCGGCTGATGATCCATCCGCAGGGCCTGTGCAGCCAGGCGCCGTTCAACGTCGACGGCAAGTGCATCCTCGACCGGCGCCGCCTGTTCTACGACGGCAACAGCCAGGGCGGCATCATCGGCGGTGCGCTGACCGCCGTGGCGCCGGACTTCACGCGGGCGACGCTCGGTGTGCTCGGGATGAACTACTCGACGCTGCTGACGCGGTCGACCGACTTCGGGTCCGGGGCGACGGCGCCGTCGCCGACCCCCAGCGACCCGACCAACGGGCTGGAGTACGCCTGGCCGCTGTATCAGGCCTATCCCCAGTTCAACGAGCGCCAGCTGCTCTTCTCGCTGATGCAGATGCTCTGGGACCGCGCGGAGCCCGACGGCTACGCGCAGCACATGACCAGCGATCACTACCCCGACACGCCGCCTCACCAGGTGCTGCTGATGGCCGGCTACGGCGACCACCAGGTCTCCAACGTCACGGCCGAGGCCGAGGCGCGGACCATCGGGGCGAAGATCCTCAAGCCCGACATGCTGCGGCCCAACCGGCCGTGGGAGGACGTGCCGTTCGTGGGCCTGCAGGCGGTCAGCAGCTTCCCGGCGCGCAACGTCTCGGTGCTGACGATCTGGGACGGCGGCTCGCGGCCTGCGCCGCTGAGCAACATCGCCCAGAGCAACGCCAAGGACGACGACCCGCACGAGTGGGTGCGCAACACGTTCGCCGCGCGCGCGATGAAGTCCGGCTTCCTGGCCTATCGCAGCACTGTGGTCGACACGTGCACGCACGTCGACCCGGCGACCGGCCAGACCGTGCCGTACTGCGACACCGACACCAAGAGCAACGACCTCGACAAGAGCCCGACCTACGACCCGAAGTAGCCCGGGCGGGTGCGGATCCTGTTCGTGTGCCTGGGCAACATCTGCCGCTCGCCGACCGCCGAGGGCGTCATGCGCCATCTGCTGGCGCAGCGTGGCCTGGCCGGCGAGGTCGAGGTGGCCAGCGCCGGAACCGGCTCGTGGCACGTCGGCTCGCCGCCCGATGCGCGATCGGCCGAGGCCGCCCACCGGCGCGGGATCGTGCTCGACGGCGCGGCGCAGCAGGTGCGGCCGGCCGATTTCGCCGCCTACGACCTGCTGGTGGCGATGGACCGCTCCAACCTGACCGACCTGCTGGCGCTGGCGCCCGACGAGGCGGCCCGCGCCAAGGTGCGCCTGTTGCTGGATGACGCCGATGTCCCTGACCCGTACTACGGCGGCGAGCGCGGCTTCGACGACGTCCTGGACCTCGTCACCGCGGCGTGCGAGCGGCTGGTCGACGAGGTCGCCGCGCGGCGGTGAGCCTCTCGCTGGCGGGCGCGCAGCGGGTCGGCGGCGGCGACATCAACGACGCCTACTCGGTCACGCTGCCCGACGGGCGCCGCGCGTTCGTCAAGACCCGGCGCGGCGCCGCTCCCGGCGAATACGCGACCGAGGCCGCCGGTCTGCGCTGGCTGGCCGACGCGGGGGTGCCGGTGCCCGCGGTCATCGAGGCGACGGCGGAGCACCTGGCGCTGGAGTGGGTCGAGGGAGGGCCCGCCGATCCGGAGGCGCTCGGCCGGACCGTGGCGCGCCTGCATCTCGCGGGCGCCCCGGCGTTCGGGGCGCTGCCGCCCGGTGCACCCGGGCCGTACCGCATCGGCCCGCTCGCGCTGGGCTCCGAGCCGGGCGGCGCGTGGCCGCGCTTCTACGCGGAGCAGCGGATCGCCCCGCTGCTCGAGCGCGCCGCGCTCAGCGCCGCCGGACGGCGGGCCGTCGAGCGCGTGTGCGAGCGGATGGCCGACCTGGCCGGGCCGCCCGAGGCGCCGGCGCGGCTGCACGGCGACCTGTGGGGCGGCAACGTCCTGGGTGGGCACCTCATCGACCCGGCGGCCTGCGGCGGCCATCGCGAGGTCGACCTCGCGATGCTGCGGCTGTTCGGCTGGCCCGGCGATCGCTTCCTGGCCGCCTACCAGGAGGCGGCGCCGCTGGCCGACGGCCATAACGACCGCGTCGCGCTCTACCAGCTGCTGCCGCTGCTCGTCCACGCGGTCCTCTTCGGTGGCGGCTACGCCGCTTCCGCGGAGCGCGCGGCACGCAGGTACGCCGGGTAGGCTCGCGAGGGATGGACCTCGGCCTGCGGGACAAGGTGTGCGTCGTGACCGGAGCGAGCCGCGGGATCGGCCTCGTCACCGCGCGCCAGCTCTGCGAGGAGGGTGCCCGCGTGCTGTTCGTGGCCCGCGACGGCGAGGCGCTGGCCGCAGCGGCCGAGGGCTGCGGCGGGGAGTTCCTGGCCCTCGACATCACCGCGCCCGGCGCGGCCGAGGAGATCGTCGCCACCTGCGCCGAGCAGATGGGCGGCATCGACGTCCTGGTCAACAACGCGGGCACGTCGCGCGCGGTCGCCCTGGACGACCTGACCGAGGCGGACTTCGACGAGCAGTTCAAGCTGCACGTCCTCGCTCCGTTCCGGCTGATGCAGGAGGCGGCGCCGCGGATGGCCGCTCGCGGCGGCGGGCGGATCGTGACCGTCTCCTCGTCGTCGGGCAAGCGGCCGGGCCAGCGCAACGTCGCCTACTCGGTGACCAAGGCGGCCCAGCTCTCGCTCTCGCGCGCGTTCGCCGACCGCTGGGCGCCGGACAACGTGTTGGTCAACGCGGTCACCCCCGGCCCGGTGGCCACCGAGCTCTGGACGGGCGCCGGCGGGTTGGCCGAGCAGGTCGGTGGGCCGGGCAAGGTCGACGAGACCATCGCCAGGGTGGCGGCGGGAGTGCCGCTCGGCCGCTTTGCGCAGCCCGAGGAGATCGCCGACGTGATCGTCTTCCTGTGCTCGGCGCGCGCGAGCACGGTGACCGGCGCCGCCTGGTCGGCTGACGGCGGCGCCGTCCCGGTGATCATCTGAGCGGCGGCCAGAGGCTCGTGGAGCGCCGCGTCGAGCTGGAAGGGCTGGCGCTGGCGGGCATCGGGGTCCTGCTGTTCTCCTTCTCGCTGCCCGCGACCAAGCTGGCGGTGGACGGGCTGGATCCCTGGTTCGTGGCGTTCGGCCGCGCGGCGGTCGCCGCGGTGCTGTCGGTCGCCGTGTTGCGTGCCACCCGGGCACCGCGCCCCACGCGCGCGCAGTGGCGCCGCCTGGGCGTGGTGGCGTTCGGCATCGTCGTCGGCTTCCCGGCCCTGACCTCGTTGGCGTTGCGTCATGTCAGCTCGGCGCACGGCGCCGTCGTGATCGCGCTGCTGCCGGCGGGGACGGCGGCGTGGGCGGTGCTGCGGGCCGGTGAGCGGCCGTCGCGGCGGTTCTGGGCCGCCGCGCTGGCCGGCCTCGCCACGGTGGTCGGCTTCATCTTCATCCAGGGGGTCGGGCAGGCGGGCGGCGCGGATCTCGAGCTGCTGTTGGCGACCGCGATCTGCTCGCTGGGCTACGCGGAGGGCGGCGCGCTGGCGCGCGAGCTCGGCGGCCCGCAGACCGTCTGCTGGGCGCTCGTGCTCAGCGCGCCGCTGACCTTCGTCGTCGCGCTGAT
>JAWVFY010000151.1:0-8032 GCA_033855575.1 Solirubrobacteraceae bacterium | reverse complement strand
GATCGAACTGCGTCCCGGCGCACCGCTGCAGCTCCCGGACCGCGTCGGCGGGCGAACGCCTCGGGCAGTAGGGCCGGTGGGCGACCATCGCCTCGTAGGCGTCGCAGACCGCCACGATGCGCGCCGGCAGGGGGATCTCGGCCCCGCGCCGCCCGGCGGGATAGCCGGTGCCGTCCCAGCGCTCGTGGCAGTTGCGCACCACCTCGGCGAGGCTCGCCAGCTCGGGGGCGGCAAGGAGGATCCTCGCGCCGTGATCGGAGTGGCTGCGGACGAGATCCCACTCGTCACTCGTCAGCGCATCCGGCTTGCGCAGCAGCTCGGTGGAGATGGCGAGCTTGCCCACGTCGTGCAGGCGGGCGGCGTCGCGGGCCTCGTGCTGTGCGGCCGCGTCGAGCCCCAGCCGCCGCGCGACGCGTTCGGAGAGCTCCGCCACCTCCACGGCGTGCGCCGCGGTCGAGCCGTCGTGGGCGGCGACGGCCGCCTCCAGCACGGCGACCGCCATCGCGACGCCGCGATCGGCCGTCGTGACCCCGCGGTCGCGATGCGGCGCGGCAGCACGCTTGGCCGCGTACAGCCGCCGGTCGGCGAGGTTGAGGGCATCGTCGCGCGAGGACGCCCCCGTGATCGGCGCGATCCCGTAGGACGCGCCGGTGCGTGGATCCAGGCGCCCGACCGCGGCGCACGCTCGCCCGGCGACGGTCTCCGCGGCGTGTGCGTCGACACACGGCAGCAGCAGCGCGAACTCGTCGCCGCCCACCCGGAAGGCGAGGTCCTCGTGCCTGCAGGCCTCGCCCAGCGCGAGCGCCGCGGCGCGCAGGAACTCGTCGCCGGCCGCGTGCCCGTCCTCGTCGTTGATCCGCTTGAACCCGTCGAGATCGATCATGACCAGGCTGGAGAGCCGGTCGTCGACGGAGCGAGCAGCGATCTCGCCACCCACCGCCTCGTGGAAGCGACGGTGGTTGAGCAGCCCGGTGAGCGGATCGCGCGCCGCCAGCGACTGCTCGGCCGAGTAGCGACGGGCGTTGCTCAGCGCGATCGCCACCTGCGCGGCGAACGAGCGCACGATCTCCAGCTCGCGGGGCAGGAAGGTCTGCTCGATCCGGCCCAGCGCCACGAGCACCCCGAACCCCTCGCCATGCGACACGAGCGGGGCGCAGGTGAGCGAGCGAAGCGGCATGGACGGCTCGGCGGGCAGGCCGGCCAGCGCGACCACGGAGGCCACGTCGTCGATGACCAGGGCCTGCTCGAGCGCCCTCGGCGTGCTCTCGACCCAGGCCTCGAGCGCGGACACGGACGCCTTCGGAACCCCGGAGCTCGTGTGGCAGCGGATGGTCTCGCCCTCGCGGAGCAGCAGAGCGAACTCGCGGCCACCCACAGCGCGCTTGGCGTTCAGCGTGACCTTCTCGAGAAGCTCCTCGAGATCGAGCTCGCTGACCAGGTCCTGGAGGCTCTCGATGAGCTGCTGGGCCAGGTTGACGTCGTCGTTGGCCTGCTGCTCGAGATGCCGCCAGCGATCGCGGCGGGCGCGCCACGCGCTGCGGGCGACCAGGCCCCCCAGGAGGGCCGAGCCGGCGGCGGCCGCGGGCAGCGCGACGGGCAGCGCGAGCGCTGCGGCACCGCAGGCTGCGGCCGCGGCCAGCGTGGCCCGCACCGCCGCGCCCGCGACGCCGCGGTGCTGGCTCCAGGTCAGGTCGTAGACGCACGCGTCCGCGCCGTCGGCCATGCATTCGCCATGGCTCACCCGTGCGTCGGGGAGGCCGAACAGCCGTGGGACGATCGGCAGCAGCGCCTGGGTGTAGCGGCAGTCGAGCGGGTGGAAGCGCCGGCCGCCCCCGATCTCCCGGAACGCGATGCGGGCATGGCCGTCGCCGACGGCGAGCATCTCCATCTGATGACTGCCGTTGAAGCGCGCGTTCGCCCGAACGATGTTGCGATAGACGAACTGCGGCGTGCCCAGGGTGCGCAGCGCGACCTTCAGTGCGCCGGCGACGTTGAGGTCGAGGGCCATGGCGGCCATGCCGTCGAGGAAGTCGGGATCGTCCAGCACGGCCGCCGACGCCTCGAAGAGGGCGATCTTCGTCTCGAAGGAGAACCAGCAGCTCTCGTCTCGGAGCGCCGACTCGCAGCCCTCGAGGCCGCACCGCCGCAGCACCTCGTCGATCGCCTCCTGCCCTCCGACACGCTCGAGGTACGCCAGCAGCAGAGCGCTCGTGACGCCCGCAGTCTCACGGGCCTCATCGGCCAAGGGTTCCGGCTGCTGGACCATGTCGTACTCATCGGCACAATCGCGGCGTCTTTTGAGACCTCGCAAGTAACGTTGGCCGGCAGCGTTTGAGCAGGCATGCGCCTCCTGCTGCCCGCCCTGGCCTGCCTGCTCTGCGCCGCGCCCGCCGCGGCCGAGCCGAACATCCCGGTTTCCGGTCTGACCGCGCCCGTGTTCCGCAGCCAGGTGCCGGCCGGTGGCGGCACGACGGTCGCGCTGCCCGCGGCCCGCGACCCGCACCACGCGATCGACGGGAGCACGGGCGACTGGACCGGGACGCTGCCCGGCTTCGGCGGCGCCGAGGACTACTCGCACGGCGAGCTGGTCTACGAGGATCACATCCTCGACGCCTACGGCGCCGACAACGGCCAGGACGCCCAGCGGCTCGCCGTGCTCGATCCCGCAACGGCGGCGGTGCCCGAGCTCTACCGCCTCGACCCCGCCTATCAGTACGTGCCCGGCGAGTTCGGCATCCCGACCGGGCCGCTGGTCACCGAGACGCACTACGGCGACCAGCCCCACCAGGACGAGGCCGACCTCTCCGAGGTGCGGCTGGCCGACGACGGCGGCGACCTCGCCCTGCTGGCGCGGACCACGACGATGACCAAGCCCGACACCGCGCTGCTCGTGCTCCTCGACACCGCGCCGGGGTCGACCACCCGCAGCGTGCCGTTCAACTCGGGACTGAAGACGTCCAAGGCCGAGGTGGCGGTCCTGCTCACCGCGACGGGCGGCCAGGTCGCCGACCTGGCCACGGGCGCGATCACCGACCTGCCGCCCGGCTCGATCGCCTACGACACCAGCGGCTATGACAACGCCATCGAGGCGCGGCTGCCCCGGGCGCTGCTGCAGGGCGCCGACCACAGCGTCGGCGTCGCGGTGGCCAGCGGCATCGCCGATGGCGACAAGCTCAAGTCGCTGGGCGACAGCACGTCGAACCCGAGCGCCGTGAACGTCGCCAACGTGGCCTTCCGCACCGCCGAGCCGGCGCGCAACTGGTTCGACAAGCAGCAGGCGCTGGCGCTCTACGCCGGCAGCATCGACGACTTCTTCGCGACGGCCGACCTCGACCGGATGCGCGCCGGCGCCAACGAGCGCTACGTCCCGGGCCCCGGCTACCACGACCGGATCTTCACCTCGACGCCCGAGATCTCCCGAGAGCAGGGCCAGGACGGCCTGCTCCAGCACTACGGCGTCTACGTGCCGGCGGGCTATCACGCCGGCACGAGGACCCCGACGCAGTACTGGTTTCACTTCCGCGGGGGCGACGCGCACATCGCCGCGGCGGTCGTGCCGGGCATCTTCGAGGACATGGGCGAGAACTACCACTCGCTGGTCATCACGCCCGACGGCCGCGGCACCTCGGGCTGGTACGTCGGCAAGAGCCAGGCCGACGTGCTGCAGGTCTGGCAGGACTCCCACCGGATGTTCTCGATCGACCGCAACCGCACCTACATCGCCGGGCACTCGATGGGCGGCTGGGCCTCCTACCTGCTGCCGATCGAGCATCCCGACTGGTTCGCCGCCGCATTCCCGGCCTCCGGCCCGCCGACCCAGGGCGCGTGGACCGGCGTGGACCTCGGGCCGCAGTGCGACAGCCTGAGCTTCCAGGACGAGACGCCGTGCTTCACCAACGCCAACGGCGGCCGGGCCCGCGACGAGTGGACTACGCCGCTGCTCGACAACCTGCGCGACGTCCCGTACGCGATCTACCAGGGGGTGCAGGACGAGCTCGTGCCGGTCAGCGGCGTGCTGATGCAGGCCAAGCGGCTGCAGGATCTCGGCTACCGCTATCGCCTCTACCTCTTCCACGGCCAGGAGCACTACGGCCCGCCCGTCGTCGACCAGTGGGCCGAGGGCGCCGCCTACGAGCACCAGTTCGTCCGCGACCCCAACCCGGCCGAGGTCACCTACATCCGCAGCATGCCGTTCGAGCGAGCGATCGAGGAGGTCAACACCGACGGCACGCAGACCAAGCGCTTCGCCTTCCCGCTCGACCACGCCTACTGGATGTCGGGCCTGGAGCCGGTCGACGCCGACAAGGGCATCGCGCGGGTCGACGCCACCTCCCTGGCCATCCCGCAGCCGGGCCACACCACCGTGGCCGAGGCCGACTCCGGCCCCAAGACCGGCAACGGCTGGCCCTACACGATGGTCGGCCAGGCCTGGAAGACCGACGTGGGCGCGACGCCGGCGACCCGCAACGGCTTCACGGCGACGCTGGCCGGCGCGCGAGCGGTGACGCTGAGCCTGGGCCGGATGGCGCTCACCACGCGCGTCGCGCTGAAGGGCGACGTCAGCACCGGTGCTCCGCTCGCGCTGACGCTGCGCGGCGTCACCCAGCACGTGTCGGCGACGGTCGACGGCGTGCCGGCGACCGTGACCCACGCCGGGCGGACACTGACGATCGAGGTGCCGGCGGGCCGGCACGCCGTGGTCGTCAGCCCCGCCTGATCAGATCAGCCCCGCGCTCGGCGACCATCATCGTCGGCGCGTTGGTGTTGCCACCCGGGATGAGCGGGAAGACCGACGCGTCGATCACCCGCAGACCCTCGAGGCCGCGAACCCGCAGCTGCGGGTCGACGACCGCGTCGCCGTCGTCGGCGGCGCCCATCCGGCACGTGCCCGACGGGTGGTAGATCAGCTCGACGTGGGCGCGCACCCACGCCTCGATCGCCTCGTCGCCCTGGACGTCGGGGCCCGGATGGAACTCGGTGGCGACCTCGTCGGCCAGCGGCGCCGTGTGCGCCCACTCGCGGGCGAGCTTGACCCCTGCCACGAGCGACGCCACGTCCTCGGGTGCGGCCAGCGAGTTGGTGAGGATCCGCGGCTTGGCGCCGGGATCGGCCGAGCGCAGCGTCAGGCGGCCGCGGCTCTTCGGGCTGACGAGCACCGGCCCCATGGTGAACGCGTGGCCGTCGTACTCCTCGTTGCCGTGGTCGACGAAGTAGGCCGGCGCGAAGTGGAACTGCACGTCGGCGGCGGGCAGGCCGGCGCGCGTGCGCACGAAGGCGAAGGCCTCGCCGACCGTCGAGGTCAGCGGGCCCGACTTGCGCAGCAGCCACTCGAGCAGCGGGCGGGGCTTGTCGGCGCCGTACAGCGAGTCGCCGGCCGTCGTCCCCCACACGAGGGTCAGGAACGGGTGGTCCTGGAGGTTGGCCCCGACGCCGGGCAGGTCGTGTGCGACGGGCACGCCGACCTCCCGCAGGTGCTCGGCCGGCCCGATCCCGGAGAGCAACAGCAGCTGCGGCGAGCCGATCGCGCCCGCGGCAAGGATGACCTCGCGCTCGGCGCGCACGACGTCGCCCCCGGCCAGCCGGACCCCGGTGACGCGTCCGTCCCGCAGCTCGAGCCCCACCACCGCCCGCTTGGTCAGCACGGTCAGGTTGGGCCGCTTTATCGCCGGGCGCAGGAACGCGTCGGCGGCGCTCCAGCGCCTGCCGCCCTTCTGGAAGACCTGGACGGGCGACACACCGTCCTGCTCGGGGCCGTTGTAGTCGGCCACCCGCGGGACGCCGGCGTTCTCGACCGCCGCCATGATCCGCGCCGTCAGCCGGCGCGGCGAGCGCTGCTCCTCGACGCGCACCGGCCCGCCCACGCCGTGGAACTCCGAAGCGCCGCGCACGTTGTCCTCGGACTTCAGGAAGTAGGGCCAGACGCTCTCCCAGCTCCAGCCCGCCGCCCCCTGCCGCTCCCACTGGTCGTAGTCGAGCGGGCGACCGCGGACGTAGAGCATCGCGTTCATGTTGCTCGACCCGCCCAGGCCCTTGCCGCGTGGGATGTACAGCGACCGGTTGTCGCAGTGCGGTTCGGGCTCGGTGGCGAAGTCCCAGTCGAGCTTGGTCTTGAACTGCTTGGCGAAGGCGGCGGGGATCGTGATGTTCGGGTGACGGCCCTTGCCCCCGGCCTCGATCAGCGTCACCCGGACCGCCGGGTCCTCCGACAGCCGCCCGGCGAGGACGCAACCGGCCGAGCCGGCGCCGACGATCACGTAGTCCGCGTTGCTCATCGCCGCATCCTCGCAAGGTTCGGTTAGGGTCGCTCTCATGCTCATCGCCGGCACCGATGTCGTCGAGGCCGCCGACCTCGCCACGCGCACCGGCTGGGAGCTCAAGCCGGAGGGCCTGTGCAAGGCCGACCGCTGCGTGCCGCTCCCGGCCGAGGCACGTGGTGACGAGGGCGTCCCGGCCGGCGTGCTGGCCGAGCGGCTGGGCATGGCGCTCGTCGCGGCGCCCGAGCACGACCTGCTCGCGCTTGGCCCGGAGGCGGGTGGCCACGCGCTGCTCGATGCTCGCCTGCCCGACCTCGAGCTGCCCGATCGGCACGGGCGCCCGTTCTCGCTGCGGTCCCTGCGCGGCACGCGGTTCGTGATGGTCGCCTGGGCCTCGTGGTGAGGGTGCCGCTTCGACCTGCCCGTGTGGCAGGCACTGCGAGCTGAGCTCCGACCGCAGGGCGTCGAGGTCGTCACCGTCGCGCTGGACACCGGCGGCGCCGAGGCCGCGGGCCGCTGGATCGACGCCGCGCAGCCCGAGCATCCCTCGCTGATCGACGCCGAGCACCGCCTCGACGCGCTGCTCGGCGTCGTCAACGTGCCGACCGGCGTGTGGGTCGACGAGGACGGCGTGCTCGTCCGGCCGCCCGAGGTCGCCCACCCCGGGACCAGCGTGCTGCGCGACATGCTCGCCGAGCACGGGATGCCCGCCGACAGCCCGCAGGTCCTCAAGGACCAGGTCGCCGCCATGGCCGGGATCGAGATCCACCCGGAGCGCTACGCCGCCGCCCTGCGCGACTGGGCCGCCCACGGCGCGGCGTCGCGGTTCGCGCTGTCTCCCGACGAGGTCGTCGCCCGGTCGCGGCCGCGGCCGCCGGAGCTCTCGCAGGCCGCCGCACACTTCGAGATCGGGGCCTATCTGCACACCCACGGCGAGCCCGGGGCCGCCCGCCATCACTTCCGCGAGGCCCACCGACTCGACCCCGCCAACTGGACCTACAAGCGCCAGGCGTGGTCGTTCGAGGATCCCTTCCAGGGCCCCACAGAGCACTACGACTCCGACTGGGTCTCGGAGGTCCGGTCCCGCGGGCCCGAGACCTACTACCCGCCGCCCGATCTGTAGGCGGGCAACCGGCGACCTGCGCGGCACAGACCGGTTACGGTCCTGCCGTGCGGCGCGCCGCTCTGACCCTGCTCGTGGCCCTGGGCGCCGCCGCGGTGGCGCAGCCCGCGCTCGCCGACCCGGCCGTGACGATCACGCCGCCCACGGGCCCGGGCGTCCGGGCCTATCCGAACCACCTGAGGACCAGCGACCGGCAGCCCGTGTTCGGCATCGCCGGGAGCGGCGGTACCTCGGTGCGCTGCAACCTCGACGACGCCGGCTCGGGCGACGTCACGGCGTTCGCGCCGTGCGGATCGGCGCTTCCCGGGTGCCTCGCGCCGGTGTGCGCCAGCTTCCAGCCTCCCGCCCCGCTGCCCGACGGCCCGCACGCGCTGACCGTCGAGCTCGACGACGCCACCGGCCGGATGGTCGCGCAGAGCGAATTCGACTTCGTCGTCGACACCACACCGCCCGACACCGTCGACATCAGCGCCGACGGCCCGGCGCGCCGCCCGACGTTCTCCTTCACCATCGAGGACGACGACCTGATGGCGCCCGGCGACACGGCGCGCTGCTCGTTCACCACGCTCTCCGAGTCGCCGCTGTGGTCGCCGTGCGCGACCGGGATGAGCCTCTCCGGCGGGCTGGGCGGCAGCTACCGCGTGCCCGTCCGGCT
>JAWVFY010000150.1:0-4736 GCA_033855575.1 Solirubrobacteraceae bacterium | reverse complement strand
GCGGGCGCGTAGGGCTCGGGCACGACAGGCAGGTCGCCCTGCGTCGCGCGCACGACCGCGACGTCGAAGTCGTCGAACGGCTGCTTGTCGAGCTCCATCGGCTCGACGGCCTCGCCGACCGGCGCGGAGAGCTGCTCGGTCCCGCCGGTCATCTCGAGGTCCATCCGGATCTTGAACAGCTTGAGCGTCGGCAGCTGGCGGATCGACTCGGCGTTCGTCAGCGATTGCAGCACGTCGAGGGTGCCCTGCAGGCCGAGCTTGGAGTCCTCCTCGACCGCGAGCGTGAACCACATGTTGAACTCGTGGTTGCGCAGGTAGTTGTGCGAGACCCCGGGGTGCTCGTTGACGATCTTCGCCGCGCGCCACGGGTGCTCGGGGTCGACCTTCGCAGCGACCAGCATGGAGCCGTAGCCGAAGGCGCGCGTGTCGTAGATCGGCGTGAGCTGGCGGATGATGCGGTCGTCGAGCAGCCGCTGGGTGCGGCCCAGGACATCGTCCTCGGACAGGCCGGCGAGCTCGGCGACGCGCGCGAACGGCCGCGGCTCGAGCGGGAAGGAGCCCTGCAGCAGGTTCAGCAGGTTGCGCTCGAGATCCTCGAGCGGGCGGGCGGCGCCGTCCTTGCGCGCGCGCACCTTCCCGGTGGGGACTACGTCTGAAGCCATCGGGCGGCGTCCTTCGCGTGGTAGGTGATGACGATGTCGGCGCCGGCGCGGCGGATCGCCGTGAGGGTCTCCAGGACGGCGGTGCGCTCGTCGAGCATGCCGGCAGCGGCCGCGGCCTTGACCATGGCGTACTCGCCGCTGACGTGGTAGGCGGCCAGCGGCAGGTTCGTCGCGTCCTTGATCCGGCGGACGACGTCGAGGTAGGGCAGCGCGGGCTTGACGATCAGCATGTCGGCGCCCTCGTCGACGTCGAGCAGTGCCTCGCGCACCGCCTCGTCGCCGTTGCCGGGATCCATCTGGTAGGCGCGGCGGTCGCCGAAGGCCGGCGTCGAGCCGGCGGCCTCGCGGAACGGGCCGTAGAACGCCGAGGCGAACTTGGCGCTGTAGGCGACGATCGGCGTGTCGGCGAAGCCCTCGTCGTCGAGCGCGGTGCGGATCGCGCCGACGCGGCCGTCCATCATGTCGCTGGGCGCCACCAGGTCGGCGCCCGCGCGGGCCTGGGAGACCGCCGTCCGGGCCAGCAGCTCGACCGAGCTGTCGTTATCGACGGAACCATCGGCTCGCAGCAGGCCGCAGTGGCCGTGGTCGGTGTACTCGCACAGGCACACGTCGGTCATCACCAGCAGGTCGGGGTGGGCGTCCTTGATCGCCCGGGTGGCCAGCTGGACGATGCCCTCGTCGTCCCACGCGCCCGAGCCCTCGGGGTCCTTCTCGGCGGGGATCCCGAAGAGCAGGACGGCGGGCAGCCCGAGCGCCACGGCCTCGCCGGCCTCGGTCACCGCCTCGGAGATCGAGACGCGCTCGACCCCGGGCATCGCCGCGATCGGCTTGCGGCCGTCGAGCCCCGCCTCGACGAAGAGCGGCAGGACGAAGTCGCCCGGGTCCAGCCGCGTCTCGCGCACGAGGTCGCGCAGGACCGCGGTGCGGCGCAGCCGGCGCAGGCGGGTGGCGGGGAAGGCCATACCTAGAGGGTAACCCGCGGGTCTGCACTGACGAAATGGCGCGCGTCTGGGCCCAGAACCTCAGGCGAAGCGGCGCAGCGCGAGGCGGGCGGCCACGCCGTAGGCGGCGGCCAGCGCGGCGAGGTGGGCCAGGCGCACCCCGATGGCGTCGCCGCGCAGCGCCTCGTCGAGGCCGTTGAGCACGACGCGGAACGGGAAGAAGCCCGAGACCACGCGGATCGCGTCGTAGAGCCCGGGCGACGCGAGGCCCACCGGGATCAGCCCGATCACCGCGATCGGCAGCAGCAGCAGCACGCCCAGCAGCGACGCGGTCCGGACGTCGCGGGCGGCGGCGCCGAGCGCGACACCGAGGGCCCCGAACGCCAGCCCGCCGAGGACGATCATGATCAGCGCGACCAGCAGGTGCGCCGCGGCGACATCGCTACCGATGATGACCAGCACCGCAAGCGTCAGCACGGACGCCAGCGCGCCGAGCCCGGCGGCAATGCCGGTCTTCTCCACGATGATCCCGGTGCCCGAGACCAGCCCGCGCACGAGTCGCCCGAAGACGTGTTCCTCGCGCTCGAGGGCCAGGAGGCCGGCGCCGAGCAGCACGCAGACGAACATCAGCGGGATCGAGAGGGCGATCGCGAACGTGTAGGCGTCGTCGGAGCCCTTGGCGGCCCCGAGCACGTGCTCGTTGACGCGGATCGGCTGGCCGATGGTCGACAGCAGCTGGTTGGACAGGTCGAGGTTGTCGGCGGCCAGCCTGGCGAAGCTCGCGACGCGGTCCAGCCCGGCCCGTTGCGCGGCGTTCGCGGGCAGCGTCGCCTCGACCGCCCGCACGATCCGATCGGCGTTGTCGAGCCCGAGCACGTCGAAGGTCTGGCCCAGCACGGAGAACTGCCCGCCGTGGAGGATGTATCCGAGGTAGCGGGCGGCCACGCCGACGATCTTCTGGCTGAGGACACGGTTGGCGTCGGCGATCCGCGAGCTGACCGCGGAGCGCACGTAGCGGGTCTTGAGCGGGTTGTCTCCCTCGTAGTAGAAGTCGACCGACGGCGGCGCGCCGCCGGAGAGGTTGATCGTCCCCTGGAGCTTCTGGGGGATGTCGGCGGGCACGATCAGCGCGCCGAGCGCATCGCCCGACCTGACCTTGGCGATCGCCTCCGCCGGCGTCTTGACGCGGATCGGGTCGATCGACTCGAACAGCTGCGCGGCGTACTTGTTGGCGTCGATCTTCTCGTTGCCCAGCTGGAAGGAGCTGCTGTCGGCCGGGATCTCGTTGACCACGGCGACACGCGGCTTCGCCGGCCCGCTGCCCCGCGACAGGCCGACCGCGACGCCGAGCCCGAGCGAGTAGACGACGAGCACGACCAGGAGCAGCGGCGAGCGGCGCAGGATCTGCAGGTCCTTGACCGCGAGCCAGCGCATCAGTGGCCGCGCTCATGCAGGAAGCGGACGAACGCGGCCTCGAAGTCGCGCTCCTCCCCGACGAGCTCGCCGGGGGCGCCGTCGAACAGCAGCTCGCCGTCGGCAAGCACGAGCACGCGGTCGGCGTAGCGCTCGGCCTCGCCCACGTTGTGGGTCGAGAACACCACGGTGGTGCCCGCGGCCGCCAGCGCGGAGATGAAGTCCCACAGCAGCTCTCGCTGGCGCGGGTCCAGCGCGGTCGACGGCTCGTCGAGCAGCAGCACGTCGGGCTCGGCCAGCAGCCCGACCGCGATGTTGACCCGCTGGCGGTTGCCCCCGCTGAGCTTGCCGACCTCGTCGCCCGCCCGATCGCGCAGCGCGGTGAGATCGAGCATCCGGTCCACCGCGGCGGCGATGTCGCCCACCCGCTCGAGCCGCGCGAACAGCCGCAGGTTCTCCCGCACCGAGAGCTTGGAGTAGACCGCGGCCTGCTGAGGAACCCAGCCCACCGCCTCGGGCGGGTGGGTGACGCGGCCCTCGTCGGGGCGCTGGATCCCGGCGAGGATCGACAGCAGCGTGGTCTTGCCCGCGCCGTTGGGGCCGATGATCGCCAGCCGCTCGCCGCGGTTGGCGGAGAACGAGACGTCCCGCAGCGCGACGCGCTCACCGAAGCGCCGGGTGACGCGCTCGGCACCGAGGGTGGCGGTGATCACGCGCGGATCGTAGGGCCGAGCGCTGCTCCGCACGCCCGGCAGTACGCATCCCCCTCGTGGCCCGCGCTGCCGCAGCTTCGGCAGCGCGGCGCCATGGCGGCGCTCGAGGGGTCGATCCCGAGGACCGCCTCCGGGCCCACCGTGCCCCACGGCTCGAGCACCAGATGGCGACGCAGGTAGACGACGGTCTCGCGCAGGATCGCCGCGATCGGCAGCGCCAGCAGCGCCCCGACCAGGCCGTAGATCTCGCCGCCCATGAGCAGCGCGAAGATGACCAGCAGCGGGTTGATGCGCAGCGTGTGACCGAAGATCTGCGGCGCGACGATGTGGCCCTCGATCTGCTGGAGGGCCACGAACAGCAGCGCGACCCAGAGGCCGGTCAGCGGGTCCTGGAACAGCGCGACCAGGATCGGGGGCAGCGCGCCGAGGAAGGGGCCGACGAACGGGACGAGCTCCATCAGCCCGAAGAAGATCCCGAAGGCCAGCGCGTAAGTCCGCCCGTCGGGGAAGATGCCGACGATCCCGTAGATCCACAGGCAGATGCCCGCCCCCGCGCCCATCGCGACACTGAACATGAGCTGACCGCGGACGTAGCTGGACACGGCGTGCTGGACGAGCGTGGGGTAGTCGTCGTCGCGCGTCCCGGCGCCCGGCGGCATCACGCGCCGCACGCTGCGCCCGATCCGCTCGCCGTAGATGAGCATGTACACCGACAGGACGAGGCAGAGGATCAGCCCCAGCCCCGCGGTGACCAGCTTCGAAAGCAGCCCTCCGCCGAACGCGACGATGCTGCTCGTGCCGCCGACGACCTTGTCCTGCAGCGTCTGCAGGGCCGTCTCGCCCTGCTTCTTGATCTTGACGTGCACGCCGTGGCGGTTGAGGTAGGACTGGAGGTCGTCGAGCCGGTGGTTGGCGTCGTCGACGATGTGCGGGACATCGCGGCCGAAGCGCGCCGCCTGGTCGGCGATCGGGTTCGCGAGCAGGAAGCCGACGCCGACGACGACCAG
>JAWVFY010000149.1:0-3720 GCA_033855575.1 Solirubrobacteraceae bacterium | reverse complement strand
CGGCTGTTCTGGGAGCGGTGGGGCGCCTGGCTCGACCAGCGCGAGGTCCGCGCGCCGGGGGGCGGGCTGCGGATCGTCTACGTCACGGAGGCGACCGGCGTCGGCGGCGGCCACCGGGTCGTCTTTCAGCATCTGCTCGCCCTGCACGAGGCGGGGCACGACGTCGAGCTGTGGTCGCTGGAGGGCCGGCCCGACTGGTTCGACCTCGGCCCGATCGAGGTGCGGACGTTCGCGGGCTATGACGAGCTCGAGCGCGAGCTCGAGCCGCTCGAGGCGATCAAGGTCGCCACCTGGTGGGTCACCGCGGAGGTCGTCTGGCGGGCGTCGGTGCGCCACGGCATCCCCGTGTACTTCGTGCAGGACATCGAGAGCTCGTACTACGCCGCGGATCCCGAGACGGCCGCGCGGGCGCTGGACTCCTACCGACAGGAGTTCCGTGTGCTGACGACCTCGAGCTGGAACGCCGAGCGGCTGCGCGAGCTGCACATCGCCGCGACGATCGTGGCACCGGGCGTCGAGGAGCACCGCTTCTTCGTGCGCGACGACGTCGAGCGCCGGGCCGACGTCGTGCTGGCGCTGGGGCGCACGGACCCCCTCAAGGACTTCGCGCTCACGCGCCGGGCGTGGGACCGGCTCGCCGGCCCGCCCCCCGAGCTGTGGCTGTTCGGGATCGAGCCGCAGCTCGCCGATGCCCCGGGCATCCGTCACGTGCAGCGGCCCTCGGACGCCGAGGTCAACGAGCTGCTCAACACCGCAACCGTGTTCGTGCAGACCTCGCGCCACGAGGGCTTCTGCCTGCCGATCCTCGAGGCGATGGCGGCCGGCCTGCCGGTGGTGTGCACGGACGCCGACGGCAACCGCGACTTCTGCGTCGACGGCGTCAACTGCGTGATGCCGGCCGCGACCGCGGAGGCGGTGGCCGGCGCGATCGCGCGGCTGCTGGATGACGCGGCGCTGCGGGAGCGGCTGGCCGCCGCCGGGCGAGCGACCGCCCGCGAGCACCGGTGGGCGCGCCGCGCGGCCGAGCTCGACGCGTTCTATCGCTCGCTGGCCCCGGCTCCGGCGCGGGCCGACGCGTGACGACGCCCACCACCAGCGGCCGCTCGCTGCAGGGCATCGGCCGGCGCATCCTGCTGACCTACCGCTACCTCGGCCTGCGCACGCTGGTGTGGCGCGCGCTGAGCTTTCCCCTGCGCTTCACGCCGCTTCGCCTTCGGCTCGGGTTCGGGACGCCGGCCGAGCAGCATCTCTACGAGGCCGCCCGCTGGCACAGGCGCGAGGGCCCGCCCGTGACGCTGATCCGGGCCGGCGAGCCGTTCGTGGCGCCTCCCGGGCACGACCTCGCGGTGCTCGGGGACGGCGTCCAGCCGGACCGCACCTGCGTCGCGGCACTGCAGTTCGCGGCCCACGAGGAGCCGGGGACCGGCGTGACGACCGGGCTGCTGCTCACGCCCGACGGGGCGATCGCCGCCGCCGGCCTCGCGCGCAGCACGAAGGAGCCGGACGCGACGGCCGGGCGCTACGCCGGGCGCACGGCCGATCACGGGCCGGCGCAGGTGGCGGGCCCGGTGCTCGCCGGCTCGCCCGCCTGCTCCGTGATCACCGCCGCCGCGCTCGAGGCGGTCGGAGACGCCGAGGGTGTCGAGGAGGCCTCGCTGCGGGCGTGGGAGGCGGGTCACGCGGTCCGCTACGTCCCGGCGGCGACCGCGAGGCTGCGCCGTCCCCAGGCGCCGCCCGCGCCGGTGGGTCTCGCGCGCCGGCTCGATCAGCGCCCGGTCCGCACCGCCGGCGGCCGGTTGCGCGTGATCTACGTGACGCAGGCGACGAGCGTCGGCGGCGGTCATCGCGACATCTACGAGCATCTCAACCGGCTGCAGGCCCGCGGCCACGACGTCTCGCTGTTCACGCTGGGCCCGCCGCCCGACTGGTTCGAGCTCGAGGCCCCGCTGCGCAGCTTCCCCGACTGGGAGGCGCTGACCGCCGCGCTGGACGGCGAGGAGGCGATCAAGGTGGCCACGTGGTGGCGCTCGGCGATGCCGGTGTGGCTCGCGTCGCGCCGGCGCGGCGTTCCCGTCTACTTCGTCCAGGACGTCGAGACCTCCTACTACCCGGGCGACCAGCGGTCCCAGGACCGGGTGCTCGACACCTACCGCACCGAGTTCCGCTACATGACGATCTCGGGCTACAACCGCGACGGCCTGCGCGAGCTGGGCCTCGAAGCCGAGATCATCCCGCCCGGGATCGACCTCGAGACGTTCCGGCCGCTGCCCGGCCCGCGGCGCGAGGACATGCTGCTGGCCCTCGGCCGCGGCAACCACCTCAAGAACCTCGACCTCACCGTCGACGCCTGGAAGGCGCTGGGCGAGCCGCGGCCCGAGCTCTGCCTGTTCGGCATCGAGCCCGAGCTCGGGCAGCGCCACGGCGCGCGGTACGTGACGGCGCCCAGCGACGAGGAGGTCAACGCGCTGTTCAACCAGGCGACGGTCTTCCTGCAGACCTCGCGCCACGAGGGCTTCGCGCTGCCGCCGCTGGAGGCGATGGCCACGGGGGCCGCGGTGGTGTGCACCGACGCGCACGGCAACCGCGACTTCTGCGTCGACGGTGTCAACTGCCTGATGCCCGCCTCCGACGTCGACGCCGTGCGGGCCGCGGTAGAGCGGCTGCTGGGCGATCCGGACCTGCGCCGCCGGCTCGGCGAGGAGGGCATCCGCACCGCCCAGGAATACGCCTGGGAACGCCGGATCGACGCCCTGGAGGCCTTCCTGGACGACATTGCGTGGAGGCCGGGGCCTCCAACGTAAAGTCGCCCACCCGATGTGCCGACTTCTCTCTCATGCGAGTGCTGTCCAAGCTGCTGCCTGCCCTGGTGGCTCTGTCCGCCCTGCTTGCGGCTCCCGCGCACGCCGATCAGATCACCATGGGCAGCGATCTCTCGGCCCCCGCCACGATCACCGAGGCGCAGGGCGCCGACACGGCGTTCTGGGCGACGACCATCGCCGGCCAGGCGTTCACGATCCCGACCGACGGCCAGATCCTGTCGGTCAAGGTCAAGGGCAGCGTCCTCACGGACAAGGGCGGCGCGAGCCCGGTGACGCTGTTTCACCTCCAGAGCCTCGAGCCGGCCGCCGCCGACGGCTCGCGTCAGGTCTACCTCACGAGCCAGGGCTTCGACATGCCGGTCGACTCGCCCACGGCGGTGACCACGTACACGCCCGAGAACCTCTGCGTGCACGCCGGCGGCGCGGTCGACCTCAACGAGATCGGCGGATTCGAGTGGGGCGGCTCGCTGACCGCGCCGCTGGACCCCCACCACTACGGCAACGGCACCCCGTATGAGATCTTCGGAGCGGTCCGCACCTCCGCCACCGCCCGCTACACCGCCAGCGACCAGACGAACAACGGGCAGACGCTCTACCCGCACACCGCCAACCAGGCTCCGGGCGCTCCCGCGGGCACGACGACACAGGGCGAGGAGCTGCTGATGCAGATCGTCCTCGCCACGGGGAACGATCGCTCGCAGTCCTGTGGCGGCCCGCGCCGCAACCCCGACGGCTCGCTGGTCGTGATCACGCCGCCCTCCACCGCGATGCACATCCGCGACCAGAAGGCCTACATCTCCAACAACCGCTCGCTGGCCCCGGCCGCGTTCTGCCCCGCCAGCGTCCCGAGCTGCACTGGCACCGCGACCCTGACCTACCAGGGCAAGACGATCGCCTCCGC
>JAWVFY010000148.1:0-3545 GCA_033855575.1 Solirubrobacteraceae bacterium | reverse complement strand
ACGGCGCCCAGCGTGTCCCCGCCTTCGCCATCGACGTCGTCGACACCACGGGCTGCGGCGACGCCTTCTCGGCCGGCTTCCTGCGCGGCCTCGAGCTCGGCCGCGAGCGCGCCGCCGCCGCCGTGCTGGGCTGCGCCGCCGCGGCGCTCGTCGCCCAGGGGCTGGGCACCGACCACGGCGAGTACGACCTCGCTGTGGCCGACGCCTTCGCCGCTGCGACGTCCGCGCGCTGACGCGTTGATGCGCTGACGCCGGTCATCCGTCGAGCACGGCGGAGAGATGGTTGCAATCGCCACGAGTGCGTGGCAGGGTCGCGTCCGTGAGGTCCAGCGTGATGCGCGGCGGTCTCCTCGGACTGGCCGTGGCGCTGGTCTGCGCCCTGCCCGCCTCGGCAGCGATTCCGGTGGGGAACCTGATCGGGGACCCGGGTGCCGAGACGGGCCCAGCCGCACCAAACTCGTCGCCGCCGGCCGTGCCCCCTCCGAACCCGCCCTGGACCTCCTTTGTCGGTGGCGAGTCGCAGGTGCGCTACGGCGCGACTGGGGGCTTTCCCGGGACCGACGTGAGTGGCACGATCGGCGGCGGTGTGGCGTTCTTCGCCGGAGGCCCGTCGCCGGCGGACAACAGCAACATCGAGCGGATCGAGCAGACGGTCGATCTCCGCCCATACGCCACTGACATCGATGGGGGCAAGATCCGGGCCGACCTCAGCGGCTTCCTCGGCGGCTTTGCGGGCCAAGAAGACAACGCGAAGGTGACCGCGAGCTTCAACGACGACTCCAACGAAACGACGCTGCTGAATCTGGCGATCGGACCGGTCACGAACGCCGACCGCAGCAACCAGACCACGCTGGTGTCCCGCGCCGACTCCGGCACGATCCCGGCCGGCGCCCGCCAGGTGGTCATCGACGTCGTCTTCACCCGGACAAGTCCCGCCAACACCTACAACGACGGCTACGCCGACAACCTGTCGCTGACGCTCACCGACGGCGCCGCCCCCGACGCGCCGGGGCTCCCGGCCGGATTGGACTTCACCTGGTCGCCGCGCGCCGACGTGCAGATCGCCGGGGCGCCGGCCGGCGGCCTGCAGTTCCAGGCCACGCCCGGCCCGGGCGTGACCTACGACTGGGACTTCAACTACAGCGACGGTGCCGGCTTCGTCAGGGACCAGGGCGCATCGGGTGCGGCGCCGCGCCACGGCTTCACGGCCGACGGGGCACACGACACCAGCCAGATCGTCGGCAGCGACGGCCAGCGGCGCCGGGTGTACACCGTGCGGCTCCACGCCACCGCCGCCAACGGCACCACTGCCGACGTGACCCACCAGCTCGTCGTCGCTCCCAACAACGCGCCCAAGGTCGACTTCGTGACCGAAGGCAGCGGCGGGCCCGTCTCGGGCCTCGTCACGTTCACTCCACACGTCAGCGATCCCGACCAGACGTCGCGCACGGCGGACTCGATCGATCACCTCGAGTGGAACTTCGACACGGCGATCAACGGCCAGGGCGCCGTGGACCTGATCTGCAACGGCGACGGGACGAACTGCCGCCTGCCCGACGGCACGGCGCCCGGCCCCTGGTTCACGGCGGCGGCGAACGGTGGGGCACAGGTCGACTTCTGGCGCCGGGCGCTCGCGTTCCACGGGCTGAACCCGCTCGGCGACCTCAACCTCAACGCACTGCCCACGACGCTGCCCACCGGCGCCCCGCTGGTCGGCGGACTCGGTGTCCTGAACTGGGCCAAGTCGCCGTTCTACGTCGAGCACGACCCGCGGCTGGCCTACCTCTACGAGAACGCGACGCTGCTGATGCAGAGCTCGTTCAACAAGGACGCCGGCGAGGCGACCGGCGCGAAGTACTCGGGCCATGCGCCGATCGCCCGCTCGGTGCAGGTCGCCCAGCCGGTCATCAACCACAACCACTACTTCGACTCGGCCTTCCTCACCTACCGGCAGGTCACGCTCACCGCCGTCGACAGCGCCGGGGTCCGGACGTCGGTGACGCACGCGGTGCCGCTGCGCCCCGACGCGCCGCCGAAGCTCTCGGCCCGCTTCGTCAACGCGAACGCCGACGGCAGCACGAAGCCGATCGCCGTCGTCCCGCCCCGCGGCCGCCACGGCAAGCAGGGGGGTTCGACGGGCCAGCCGCTCTCGCAGATCCTCACCCAGCCGCTGACCGTCGACGACCAGCTGGTCTTCGACGCATCGGCCACGCGCGATCCGGACGGGCAGATCGCCTACTACACGCTCGAGGTCGGCAAGCCGTTCAACGAGCCGGGAACGTGCAAGCCGGGCAAGCCGTTCGTGGTCGGCCCCTCTGGAGCGATCTCGCTCGACGCTCCGGACGTCAACTACCTGCCCGGTCAGTTCTTCCCGGGCACGGGCAGTGGGGGGACGGGCCCGGGGATCCCGCCGGGCGTCGTCGGCAGCCTCAACGTCCCGGCGGCGGCCAACGTCAAGGCGCTGCAGAAGACCTCGTTCCGGGCGATCAACAACCTGCCGACGCTCGGCCAGCTGCTCGGCACGCCGTACCTCCACCCGTGCGCCCCCTACTCGGCGCGCAACGTGATCCCCGGCCCGTTCAAGGCGCTGCCCGGGCCCGATGTCCGCCCGGCCGCTCGCGCCACCTTCGTCGGGCAGCCCATCAACCCGGCGCTGCTCAGGCCGGTCGCCGGCGTCGAGTACGACACCTCGGCGATCGTCACGAGCGATCCGAGCCAGCTGCGCTTCCGGATCCCGAAGGAGGGGACGTACTCCGTGGCAGTGGGCGCCTATGACAAGGAGGGTCAGGGCGCGGTCCAGCGCACGGACGGCTTCGTGATCCAGTCGGCGAAGGGCGCGTGCTCGAAGGTCAGCGGGGCGGTGGTCACGCTGGCCGGGCACAACCTGGGCTTCTCCGGCCTGTGCATCGACTTCGGCAGCTCGCGCCGCTACTACTGGTCGAGCAAGGAGATCGACGTCGACGGCGTCGAGCTGATGCCCGAACCGGGCTCGGCGATCTTCGTCGACACGTGCAAGGGCGACTCGAGCTGCACCCCGCGGGTCTTCGCCACCCGGGCGCACAAGCCGAACCTCGACAAGCCCGTCGACGTCAACGCCCTGGTCGCCAACGAGGGTGCCGTTGCGGTCCTGGTCGACGGCGACGCCGTGGCCCGGTTCGCCAAGCTGACCCCGGCCGCGATGGCGAACTGGATCACCGGCAAGGGCGGCTCGCAGCCGGTCGTGCCTCAAGGGGCCACCTACAAGGGCTCGCCGGTGTCGCCCGCGGCGCACTCCGGGCCCGACGCGACGACGTTCAACGTCACGTTCGGCCAGCCGGAGGGCAGCTCGGAGACGACGTTCTCGGTCGTCCTGCCCCAGGCGTTCAGCATCGACCCCAAGGTGGCGCCTCCGACCAAGGAGGTGACCCGCCATGGGTTCGACGAGCCGCGGACCACGGCGCTGACGACGAACAAGTTCGCCGACATCGCCAGCCGGCGCGCGCACTCCCGGGCCGTCGCGCACGCCGCTGCGCTGGCCCTCAAGGGAACGCTGGACTTCAGCGGGC
>JAWVFY010000147.1:0-4669 GCA_033855575.1 Solirubrobacteraceae bacterium | reverse complement strand
ATCATCGGCATCGTTTACATCCCGTACGTGGCCAAGCCCATCCGCGGGCAGGTGCTCGGGCTGAGGGAGAAGGAGTTCGTCGACGCCGCCCGCGTCCAGGGCTTCGGCCCGCTGCGGATCATCGCGTCGGAGATCCTGCCCAACGTCACCTCGACGATCATCGTGTTCGTCCCGCTCATCCTGGCCAACGCCGTGCTGCTCGAAGCGGGCCTGTCCTACCTCGGCGCCGGCGTCCAACCGCCCAACGCGTCGTGGGGGACGATGATCTCCGACGGCATCCGGCTGTATCCGTCAGCGATCCACCTGACGTTCGCGCCGGGCGCGATGCTCGTGCTCTGCGTTCTGGGCATCAACGTCTTCGGCGACGGCGTGCGTGACGCGCTCGACCCGCGCGCGAAGGTCAGGCTCGAGCACTGATGGGTCGCTTCGTCGTCCGCCGCCTGGCCTCGATGGTCGTCGTGCTGATCGCGATCTCGATGCTGACGTTCCTGATCTTCCAGGCGATCCCCAACGGCGATCCTGCCCAGCGACTGGCCGGCCGCACCGCGACGCCGGAGAACGTCAGGGCCGTCCGCAAGACGTGGGGCTTCGACAAGCCGATCTACACGCAGTACTGGCTGACGATGAAGAAGATCGCCAACGGCTCGGTCGTGTCCTACACGCAGAGCCTCAACGTCGAGGACGAGATCCGGCGAGACCTGCCGGTGACCCTGTCGCTGGCGCTCGGCGCGGGCGTCATCTGGCTGTTCTTCGGCATCGTCTTCGGGATGCTCAGCGCCTTGACCGCCGGGCGCTGGCTGGATCGCGCGCTGACGATCCTCTCGCTGATCGGCGTCTCGACACCGGTCTTCCTGCTCGCCACGGTGATGCTCTACTTCTTCGCCTTCAAGCTGAGGATCTTCCCCAACGGCGGATACGTGAAGCTGACCGACGACCCGATCCAGTGGCTCAACCACCTGATCATGCCGTGGACCGCGCTGTCGGTCCTGTTCATCGGCTTCTACTCGCGCGTGCTGCGCTCGAACATCCTCGACACGATCAACGAGGACTACGTGCGCACGGCCCGCGCCAAGGGCCTCAGCGAGCGCCGGGTCATCGTTCGCCACGTCGTGCGCAACTCGCTGATCCCGATCATCTCGCTGTGGGGGCTGGACTTCGCCGCGGTCGTCGGCGGCGGCGCGATCCTCACCGAGTCGGCGTTCAACCTGCCCGGCGTCGGCCAGTTCGCGGCCGAGTCCGTGCAGAAGCTCGACGTCCCGCCGGTGCTCGTGATCGTCATGTTCGGCGCGTTTTTCGTCGTGCTCCTCGCCGCGGTCATCGACGTGCTCTACGCCCTGCTGGACCCGCGGATCAGGCTGAGCAGCTGACGATGGCCGCCGATACGCCAGCTCACCTCCTCGACGTCGCGCACCTGCGCGTCTCGTTTCGCACCGAGGACGGCGTGGTCCAGGCGGTCGACGACGTCTCGTTCTCGCTCGAGGCGGGCGAGATCCTCGCGGTCGTCGGCGAGTCGGGGTCGGGCAAGTCGGTGACCGGGATGACGCTGATGGGGCTCACGCGCTCGACCAACGCGCGGATCGAGGGCTCGGTCCGGCTGCGCGGCCAGGAGCTGCTGACCGCCGGCGACGACGAGCTGCGCCGCGTCCGGGGCGAGGAGATCGCGATGATCTTCCAGGACCCGATGACGGCGCTGAACCCGGTCCACCGGGTGGGCGACCAGATCGTCGAGCAGATCCGCGCGCACCACAAGGAGACGTCGAAGGCAGCGGCGCGCGACCGCGCGGTCGAGCTGATGGAGCGGGCCGGGATCCCGCGCGCCTCCGAGCGCCTGCGCTCCTTCCCGCACGAGTTCTCGGGCGGCATGCGCCAGCGCGTGATGATCGCCATGGCGATGTCGTGCTCGCCGTCGATCCTCATCGCCGACGAGCCGACCACCGCGCTCGACGTGACCATCCAGGCGCAGATCCTGCGGGAGATCAAGTCCCTGTGCAAGGACAACGACACCGCCGTGATCCTGGTCACCCACGACCTCGGCGTGGTGGCCGACGTCGCCGACCGCGCGCTGGTGATGTACGGCGGCCGCGTCGTGGAGGAGGGCAGCCTCGACGACATCTTCTACGACCCCCAGCACCCGTACACCTGGGGGCTGCTCGGGTCGATCACCCGGCTCGACCGCGATCCGCCCCACCGGCTCCCCGCGATCCCGGGCCTGCCGCCATCGCTGCTCAACGCGCCCCAGGGCTGTCACTTCCGGCCGCGGTGCCCGTTCGAGTTCGAGAAGTGCACGGAGGTCCCGGCGCTCGAGCAGCGCATCGCCGAGCCCGGCCACGACGACCGCTGCTGGCTCTCGCCCGAGGACAAGCGCCGCCTGCGGGTGGTCGGCGAGGACCAGATCGGCCTGAAGATCGAGGGGTCGGTGACGGCGTGAGCGAGCCGCTGCTCGAGGTCGAGCACCTCAAGAAGTACTTCCCGGTACGCCGCGGCGCGCTGTTCTCGCGCACCGTGGGCAAGGTCCATGCCGTCGACGACGTGACGCTGTCGCTGCAGGAGGGCGAGACGCTGGGCGTGGTGGGTGAGTCGGGCTGCGGCAAGACGACGCTGTCGCGAACGCTCGTGCGCCTGCTCGAGCCCGACGGTGGGGCGCTGCGCTTCCGCGGCCAGGACATCACCCGCGCCGGGCGCCGCGGGCTGCGCCCGATCCGCAGCGAGGTCCAGATGGTCTTCCAGGACCCCTACGCGTCGCTGAACCCGCGCAAGCGCGTGGGGCAGATCGTCAGCGCCCCGCTGAAGCTGCATCCGCCGCACGACGGCCGCTCGGGCGACCGGATGATGCGTGACATCCTCGAGCTCGTCGGCCTGAACCCCGAGCACGTCAACCGGTTCCCGCACGAGTTCTCCGGCGGCCAGCGCCAGCGCATCGGCGTGGCCCGCGCACTGATCGTCCAGCCGCGGCTGATCATCCTCGACGAGCCGGTCTCGGCGCTCGACGTCTCGATCCAGGCGCAGGTGATCAACCTCCTCGACGACCTCCAGGACGAGCTCCGGCTCTCCTATGTCTTCGTGGCCCACGACCTGTCGGTCGTCCGCCACGTCTCGGACCGCATCGCGGTCATGTACCTCGGCAAGATCATGGAGCTCTCCCCGGGCGCGGAGCTCTACAGCAAGCCGATCCATCCCTACACGGCCGCGCTGCTCAACGCCGTCCCGATCCCCGACCCGCGCGAGAACCGGGCCCGCGAGCGGATCGTGCTCGAGGGCGAGCCGCCCAACCCGATCGACCCGCCCAGCGGGTGCGTGTTCCACACCCGCTGCCCGCGCGCCACCGAGATCTGCCGGACGATCGAGCCGCCGCTGACCGAGTACGCCAACGGGCACACGGCCGCCTGCCACCACCCGCTCAACGTCACCGCCGGCGAGATCCGCGCTGCGAAGAAGTCGCCGAGCAGCCCGCTGTCGTCGGGCGACGAGCTGCCTGACCCCGCCGAGGCGGAGGCCGCCGCCTGAGGTGACGCCGCGGGTAGCCTGCGGCGCCATGGCCGAGCTGATCGACGTATGCCCCGTGGACGAGCTGGGGCCGGGTGCGCTGCGCACCGTCGAGTGGGAGGACCTCGAGATCATGGTCGTCAACTGCGGGGGCGAGTTGCTGGCCATGGAGGACCGCTGCTCGCACGACAACGGCCAGCTCGCCGAGGGGACGATCGATCCCGCGAGGTGCACCGTGGAATGCCCGCGCCACGGCGCGCTCTTCGACCTGCGGACGGGCACGCCGCTCACCCTGCCGGCCTACGTGCCCGTCGAGACGTTCCCGGTCGTCGTCGCCGACGGCATCGTGCGCGTCGAGGTCGAGTGAGCGCCAACGCGCCAGCTTTGTGACGCCTGTCGTCGCGCTACGTTCCAGCCGCATGAGACGACTTCTGCTGACGATGCTGTCGCTGGTGCTGGTTGGGGCGTTCGCCTTCGGGGCGACCGTCGTGCTGGCCGACGACGGCGGGGGACAGGGCGGCGACGACGGCGTCGCCTGCACCACCACGACCACCACGACCCCGACCACGACCACGGACGGCCAGGGCACCGACAGCCGTGCGATCAGGGCCGACAACGGCGGCGGCACCGGCGGCGACGACCATGTCGACGGCACGAGCGGTGACGACAACGCCAACGGCGAAGCCGGCGACGACGACATCTGCGGCAACGGCGGCAACGACCACCTCCAGGGTGGCACCGGCAACGACCAGATCTCCGGCGGGCCCGGCGACGACGACATCCAGGGCCAGTCCGGCAGCGACGACGAGTTCGGCGACGGCGGCAACGATGTCGTCGATGGCGGCGCTGGGAACGACACCCTGTCGGGCGGCCCCGGCCACGACCGGATCAACGGCGGCACCGGCAACGACCACATCAACAGCCGTGACGGCGTCAGGGACGTCGTCAACTGCGGCCCGGGCAACGACACCGTCAGGGCCGATCACCGCGACAAGATCGCCAGCAACTGCGAGCACGTCACGCGCTGACAGGCACCATCCACGGAGGTGGGCACGGCGGGCGGCCATCACGGCCGCCCGCCGTCGTTCCTGGGCCAATAGATTCAGCGGCGTGGCCCAGCAATGGTGGCTCTGCCTGGCCGGGACCGGCGACCGGCCGTACCGCGAGGCCGACCGCGTCGCCCGTC
>JAWVFY010000146.1:0-9403 GCA_033855575.1 Solirubrobacteraceae bacterium | reverse complement strand
CCTCCTGGATGGTCACGTCATTGCCGTGGAAACGGCCCGGCGGGATCGAGCCGCCGTACAGCATCACCGCGGGGATGTTCAGGCGCGCGAGCGCCATGACCGTGCCGGGGATCGTCTTGTCGCAGCCGCTGAGGCAGACGACCGCGTCGAAGAGGTACCCGCGTGCGGTCAGCTCGATCGAGTCGGCGATCACCTCGCGGGAGACCAGGCTGGCCTTCATCCCGCTCGTGCCCATCGTGATGCCGTCGGAGATCGCGATGGTGTTGAACTCCATCGGCGTGCCACCGGCCGCGCGGATGCCGTCCTTGATCTGCTTGGCCAGCGCCCGTAGGTGGTAGTTGCACGGCATCGTCTCGATCCAGGTCGAGGCGACCCCGATGATCGGCTTGGACAGCGCCTCGCGATCGAAGCCGATGGCGCTGAAGTACGAGCGCGCCGGCGCCCGCTCGGGTCCCTCGGTGAGGGCGCGGCTGCGGTGCTTGAGGTCGAATCCGGGGACGTCCGTGCTCATACGGCCAGCCTATCGGCCGTGTGCGCGGGCTCTCAGGACGCGGCCGGGGCGCGGCGCCCGAGGCGCTGGCGCTCCCACTGGCTCAGACGCCAGAGGTCGCGGCGCACCTGTCGCGGGTCGACCTGGCGGCCCGGCAGGTGCATGTTGGCGGTCTGGATCAGCCGCCGCTCGTCACCGGTCAGCGCCATCCACTTGGCCAGCACATCGTCGGAGTCCGGCAGCCGCGCGCTGCCGTAGGGCCGCGTCTCGTCGGGGAACTCCACGCAGTACTCGTTGAGCAGCCGACCGGTCTGGGGCAGGTAGCAGACGATCGGCTTGTGGGGATAGACCAGGTAGGCGTAGGGCGCGCCGGCCAGCCCGTCGCGCACCGCGCCGCGCTCGGGGCCCTCGGTCAGACCTCCCCAGACCCGGAGGAAGCCCAGGTCGCGGTACATCGTCCAGTCTTCCTCGTCCACGCACGAGCGCAGCAGCTCGCGGGCGCGCTGCTCGGCCCGGCGCTCGCGCCCCGGGTCATAGCCGATGACGGGGACCTTCTGGCGCCGCGCCCGGTGACGGGCCAGCTGCTCGGTCGCGACCGGCCAGCCCACCTCCCACAGCAGCGCGACGATGACCACGACGGTGGCGCTGAGGGCAAGCAGCACGCCGGCGCCCCCTGCTCAGCGGCCGCCGGCCGCGCGGGGAAAGAAGATCACGCGGTCGGCGTCGCGCGGAACCTCGGTGAACGACTTGACCATCTGCGCCTGCCGGCGCCCCGCGCCGCCCTGGACCGGAACCGCGGCCCACATGCCCAGCTCGAGCTGCTCGCGGAAAGCCGCGACGAGACGCTCCTCGTCCTCGGCGCGCGCCACGTCGCCCTCGGCGATCAGCACCTCTCCGTGCCCGGGCTTCATGCGCAGGAACTTCATCCGAGCCTGATTATGGCACCCGGGTGACTCGCGAGCCAACGGCCAGGACGTTGACCGGGCCCGGCCCCTCCCCCAGCCCGCGCAGGCCGTCGCGGACTGCCTCGGCGGCGATCGCCCTGGCGGTCCGGGCCGCCTCCAGCGGGCCGTCCCCGAGCGCGAGCCGAGCGGCCAGCGTCGCCGAGTGCGTACAACCGGAGCCGTGGGCCGCCCCGTCGGGATGGCGCTCGCCGCGTAACTCCACGAGCCGCTCGCCATCGAAGAACAGGTCGGTCGCCTCGTCTCGATGCCCTCCGGTGAGCACCGCAATCGCCGGCCCGAGCGCCTGGACGGCGCGCACCAGCGCCTCGGGATCGGCGTCGGCGCCGGCGCCGACGAGCACCCGGGCCTCGGCCATGTTGGGGGTGACCACCGTCGCCCGCGGGACCAACACCGTGCGGAGCGCCTGCTCGGCGTCCTCGGGCAGCAGCCGGCCGCCCGACTCGGCCACCATCACTGGATCCAGGACGACCGGGGTCCCGGGCGTCAGCTCGTCCAGTGCCGCAGCGACCGCCTCGATCGCCTCGGCGCCGCCGACCATCCCGATCTTGACCGCGTCGACGCCGAGGTCGGCGGCCACGGCGCGGATCTGGGCGCGGATCATCGCCGGCGACACCGCCTCGACCGCTGCGACCGCAATGGTGTTCTGCGCGGTGATCGCGGTGATCGCAGTGGTCCCGTGTACGCCGCAGCGAGCGAACGCCTTGAGGTCGGCCTGGATCCCGGCACCGCCCCCGGAGTCCGACCCGGCGATGGAGAGCACCACGGGGATGCGCGACGATGATCCGGTCACCGGCCCAGCCTATGCCGCCCTGACGTAGGCGCCGCCGGGCATCCGCCGCGCGTAGCCCAGCAGCTCGAGCTCGGCCAGCCCGGCGACCACGCTGTCGGCCTCCTCGCCCATGCGCAGCAGGGCCGCCGACGTCGCCGGCCGGGCGCCCAGGCGATCCAGCAGCGCCCGCAGTGTCGGCTCGAGCAGCCCCGGGTCCGGCCCGCGCGGCACCGCCTGAACGCCGGGGCCGAGCAGGCTGTCGAGCACATCCTGCGCGTCGCGGACCAGCTCGGCCCCGTCGCGTAGCAGCGCGTTGGTCCCGGCGGCCATCGGGTTGCTGACCGCCCCCGGGACGGCGGCGACCATCCGGCCGCCCTCCTGGGCGAGCTCGGCAGTGATGAGCGATCCGGATCGCTGGGCCGCCTCCACGACGATCGTCGCGTCGCCGAGCCCCGCGATGATGCGGTTGCGAGCCGGGAAGCCCCACTTGAACGGCGCGAAGCCGGGCGGCATCTCCGACAGCACGCAGCAGCCCGGTGTGGCCACCAGCCGCCGATACAACGCCGCCTTGCTCCGCGGGTAGGGCGTGTCGGCGCCGCCGGCGAGCACGGCGACCGTCGGCCCGCCGACCTCCAGCGCGCCCGAATGCGCGGCCGCGTCGATCCCCAGCGCCATTCCGCTGAACACCGGGATCCCCGCTGCCGCCAGGGCGCGACCCAGGGCCCGTGCCATCTCCAGCCCGTAGGGCGAGGCGCGGCGCGCGCCGACGATCGCCACCGCGGGCGTGGCCTCTCGCGGCAGCGCCCGCGGATCGCCGGCGACGTGCAGCACCGCGGGCGCATCCTCGGCCTCGCGCAGCCGAGCCGGATAGGCCCCCGCGTGCCGGCAGAGCAGCGCCAGCCCGCGGTCAGACGCCGCCGCGCGCGCCTGCTCGGGCGCAAACTGCCGCAGCGCCGCGACGAACCAGGCCCGGCGCTTGCCCGCGATGGCAGCGAGCAGCTCCTCCTCCGGCAGGGCCAGCAGCCTCCCCAGCCGGCGTTCGTGGCGCGCCTTCTCGACATGCGGGGCCAGGAGCTCGAGCAGCCGGGTGCGCCGCAGGCACGCGTCGCACGCCCCCACGACCTCAGGCGGCGAGGGCATCGGCCTGCTCCTCCAGCCGCCATCCCAGCGCGGCGCGCAGGTGATCACTGGTCACCCGGGGTGCATCGGCGAGGTCGGCGATCGTCCGGGCCACCTTCAGGACGCGCTGGTGGCCACGTGCGCTCAGCCGGCCGGTCTCGTAGGCCCGCCGCAGGAGGCCCGAGCCGACATCGTCGAGGACCACGTGCTCGCGCAGCAGGGCCGGCGTCATCTCCGCGTTGCTGGCCGCGACCGTTTGCCACAGCCGGACGCGCTGGCGCTCCCGCGCGGCCTGCACCTCGGCCCGCACGGCGGCGGAATCGGTGAGTGCAGCCGCTCCCAGCTCGGCGGCCGAGGGTCGCTGGACGTCGACGAGCAGATCGATCCGGTCCAGCAGCGGGCCGCTGAGCCGGCGCCGGTGGCGAGCATGGTCGGCATCCGTGCAGCGACAGCGCGGGCCGCCCGCGTGGCCGCAGGGGCAGGGGTTCGTCGCCGCGGCCAGCACGAACCGTGTTGGGTAGACGGCGGCCTGCTGGCCGCGCACGACGACGACCCGCCCATCCTCGAGGGGCTGGCGCAGGGCCTCCAGGGCGTTGCGCGCGAACTCGCTGAGCTCGTCGAGGAACAGGACCCCGTGATGGGCCAACACGGCCTCACCAGGAGTGGGCACCGGGCCTCCCCCGACGAGGCCGGACGCCGAGATCGTGTGATGGGGCGTGCGGAACGGCCGCTCGGCGGCCAGCCCGCTGCCGTCGTGGATCCCGGCGACCGAATGGATCCGCGTCACCTCGATCGCCTCCTCCTGGGCGAGCGGGGGCAGGATCGACGGGAGGCGGCGGGCCAGCATCGTCTTGCCCGTGCCCGGCGGCCCGCTGAGCAGGATGTTGTGGCCGCCGGCGGCCGCGATCGTCAGTGCCCGGATCGGGCCGGCATGCCCGCGGACGTCCCCGAGGTCGGGCACCTCGCCCGGATCGGCCGCCAGCGCGGGCGCCGGCGGCGGCGGCGGCGGCAGCGCCTCCTCGCCGCGCAGCACGCGGCCCACCGCCCCGAGGCTGTCGGCGGCGAACACGTCGACCCCGGCGATCAGCGCTGCCTCGGCAGCATTGGCGACGGGGACGATCAGGCCGGCCAGCCCAGCGCGCGCCGTCCCCTCGGCGATGGCCAGCGTGCCGCGACTCGGCCGCAGCTCGCCGCCCAGCGACAGCTCGCCGTGGACGGCGAAGCGGTCGAGCGAGTCGGCGGGCACCTGCCCACTCGCCGCCAGGATCCCGCACGCCATGGCCAGGTCGAAGCCGGCACCGACCTTGCGCACGTACGCGGGTGCGAGGTTGATGATGACCCGCCGCTGCGGGAACTCGAAGCGGGAGTTCTGCAGCGCCGCCCGCACGCGCTCGCGCGCCTCGCGAACGGCACGGTCGCCGAGCCCGACGATGCTGAAGGAGGGCAACCCGGCTCGGATGTCGACCTCCACCTCGACGCGCAGCGAGTCGATGCCGCGGAGGGCGAAGGTGATGACACGGGAGAGCACGAGGGCGAAGGTACGGCGGGGCAGCGCGCGTGTCTGGCGCTGTTCGTGCCGACTCGCCGCCGGTTCTGTGCCGAGATCGATTGCGGGCACACAGACGCGCGCGAGTTGTCGCGAACAGGGTGTCCCAGGGCACGCCGATAGCGAGACAGTGATCCTCGTGACCGATCCCCGCCATCACCTTGGCCGCCTCGGCGAGCAGCTCGCGCTCGAGCACCTCGAGCGGCTGGGCTATGCGCTGGTGTCGCGCAACCACCGCACGCGCTTCGGCGAGCTCGACCTCGTGGTCTTCGACGACCGGGCGCTGGTGTTCGTCGAGGTCAAGGCCCGGCGCGGGCGGCAGCCCGGCCGCCCATGGGAGAACCTGCATCCGGCCAAGCGCGCGCAGGTGCGGCGGATGGCCGCGGCGTTCCTGGCCGAGGTCGCAGACCGGCCGCGGCGGGAGGAGCTGCGGTTCGATGCCGTCGGCGTGACCATCGACCCAAGCGGCCACCTGGTGGCTCTCGAGCACCTGGAGGGCGCCTACTAGAACGGCTTTCAGAATGACTCGCAGGGCCGTGAGCACCGTCTCGCGGCGCCGGATCGCCACCCGACCCCTCGGCAATGCCACGGCATTGCGCTCAGGATCGAGCGCCGCCCGGCATCCACGATCCGCCACTCACAACCCGGCGCTCATTCCGAAAGACGTTCTTAGAACGTCTTGCGACTACAGGGCGAGCTGCTGGTAGGCCGTCGAGGCGAACGACATCCGGTGGAGCGGGGAGACGCCCTGACGCTGGATCGCGTCGCGGTGCTCGGGGGTGGAGTAGCCGACATGCGCGGCGAACTCCCAGCCCGGATGCAGCCCATCGGCGCGGTGCATGAAGCGGTCGCGCGAGACCTTGGCGACGATCGACGCCGCAGCGATGGCCGCACTCGTGGCGTCGCCGCCGACCACGGGGCGCTGGTCGTGGCCGAAGTCCGGCACCGGGAAGCCGTCGCTCAGGCAGATGGCACCGGGGACCGCGACGCGCATCAGCGCCTCTCGCAGCGCGGCGAGATTGGTCTTGTGCAGCCCGCGGGCGTCGATGCCCCACACGCAGCGCGAGACCACAGCGACCTTGACGGCGGTCCGCATCACGATCGGGTAGAGCTCGTCGCGGGCCTCGGCGGTGTGCTGCTTGGAGTCGTTGAGGGCCGAGAGGGCGCGGCGCTCACGGACGCCGAGGGCCTCGACGTCGAACAGGACGGCTGCGGCGACCAGCGGACCGGCCAGACAGCCGCGCCCGGCCTCGTCGGCGCCCGCCACCCAGCGCGAGCCGAGCGACCGGTCAAAGCCGAAGAGCCGGCTACCGGAGGACCGGCGCGGTTTGGACCGCTTGCGCGGCCCCGACTCAGAGGATGCCGATGCGGTCTGGAGGCCAGTAGGTGGCAAAGGCGCCACCGATGACCCAGTTCTTGGGGATGGGGCCCCAGAAGCGGCTGTCGTCGGACTGTCCACGATTGTCGCCCATCATGAACCAGTGACCGGGCGGAACTTTGATCGGCGTCGGGAAGTTGCAGTCGTCGCCCGGGTGACAGGGGTCGATGAACGACTCCTTCTGGAGCTTTCCGTTGAGGACCACGTGCCCGTTGCGGATGGCGATGGTGTCGCCGGGGCCGGCGACGACACGCTTGATGAAGTTCACGCTCGCCTCCTGGGGCGCCTCGTGGGGACACGGCCGGCCGCCGCCGTAGTTGACGCCACACTGGCCGCTGGGACCCAGGCCACCGCTCTCGCGGTTGGCGGGCAACGGCGGGTGGAAGACAAGGATCTCGCCGACGTGGGGATCGCTGAAGTTGTTGCCGATCCGGTTGACCAGCACGCGCTGGCCGACGTGGAGGGTCGGCAGCATCGACTCACTCGGAATCCGGTAGGGCTTGATCAGGAAGGCCTGGATGCCCAGCGCGAGACCGAGCGCGATGGCGACGATCACGACCAGCTCGAGCAGCTGCCCCCCGGCGGTCTTCTCCGCCTTGGGCTTCTTCTCGCGGCGGAGCGGGTTTTTCACGCCTGCTCGGCGTCGGGCGCCGGGGCACCCTCGCCTTCGGCCTTGGGCTCCGCGCCCTGGTTGGCGCCGCCCTCGCCTGTCTCGGGCGCTTCGCCCGCAGACGCGCCGGCCCCGCCCTCGGGGGCCTCGGTCTCCAGCGCGGTCTCCTCGGCGGGCGTCTCGGCGACGCCCTCCGCCTCGAGGTTGGGCTCGTCGACCGCGGTCGCGGCGAGATCCACGCCCCCCTCGGCGCTGACCACCTCGTCGGCGGTCTGGCCCGAGGCGTCGGTCGCCCCGCCCTCCGCGTAGAGCAGGCCGGCCTCGACGATCTCCTCGGGGCCGGTGTAGCGGCGCTCGCGAACGCGGGCGCGCTTGCCGACGCGGTCACGCAGGTAGTAGAGCTTGGCCCGGCGCACGTCGCCTCGGGCGGCGACCTCGATGCGCTCGATCTTCGGGGAGTGCACCGGGAACGTGCGCTCGACGCCGACGCCGAAGGACTGCTTGCGCACGGTGAACGTCTCGCGCGCGCCGTTGCCCTGGCGCTTGATGACGACGCCCTCGAAGACCTGCGTCCGCCGACGCTGGCCCTCGATGACCTGGAAGTGGACGCGCACGCGGTCGCCCGCCTGGAACTGGGGGACGCGGCGCAGTTGCGCGCGCTCGAGGGATTCGATGACGCTGCTCATGAAGGTCCTGGATCGGCTCAGAGAAAACGCCAGGGCACGAGCGCCCCGGCGGGCCGTCATGGTAGCGAACCCTCGTCGCCGGCCATCCGCGGGCTCCGGGTCGACTCAGCCTCCGCCGCCGCCCCGCTCGCGGCTGCGCGCGCGGCGCCAGCTGCGGATCTCCTCGTGGTGGCCGCTGAGCAGCACGTCGGGCCCCTTCCAGCCCCGGTGCTCGGCCGGCCGGGGGTAGTGCGGGTACTCCGGGTTGCCGCCCAGCGCCGCGCTGAAGGACTCCTCAACCGCCGACTCGACGTGACCCAGCGAGCCCGGCAGCTTGCGCAGGACCGCGTCGGCGACCACCATCGCAGCCAGCTCGCCGCCGGACAGCACGTAGCGACCCACGCTCAGGGTGTCCGACGCAAAGTGCTGGACGATCCGCTCGTCGAAGCCCTCGTAGCGCCCGCACAGCAGCGTGATCGCCGGTTCGGCGGCCAGTTCGTCGACGAACCCGTCGTCGAGCTGCCGGCCGCCCGGCGTCAGGGCGATCACGCGGCGCTGCTCGCGCAGCTGGACCGGATCGATCCCGTAGAACGCCCGCAGCGCCTGCTCCATCACGTCGACGCGCAGGACCATCCCCGCGCCGCCCCCGAACGGCGTGTCGTCGACCTGGCCGCCGCTGAGCGTCGTGTGCTCCCGCGGGTTCAGCGTGCGCAGCTCGTGGCCTTGCCCCACCGCGTTGCGGACGTGGCGCTGGTCGCGAAACCAGTCGAACCACTCCGGGAAGAGCGTGACGACGTCGAGCTGCATCAGAGCCCCAGGAACGTCGCGTCGACCTCGATGCGCCGCGCGCCGACGTCGACGGAGCGGATCGCGTCGCGCACGAGCGGCACCAGGTGCTCGCCGACGACGAGCACCTCGCAGGACGGGTAGGCGACCATCCGCTCGACGACGCCCAGGGAGCGCTCGCCGGCCACCACCTCGCAGCCGGCCAGCTCGTCGGCCCAGTACTCGTCCTCGGCCAGCGCCGGCGCCACGGTGCGCTCGACGGTGAGCGAGCGCCCGCGAAGCGCCTCCACGGCCGTGCGATCCCCGGCCAGGGCCAGCCGCAGGATCGGCTGGGCCTCGGTGCCCTTGCGAGCGACGATCTCGGTGTCGTCGTCGCCGAGGCGGACGCGGGCTCCGACGGGCAGCGCCGCCGGCACGGGATCGACGACGTGGAACGAGCCGTCCAGGCCATGCGGGCGCCCGACGCGGCCCACGACCAGGCGGGGAACGCCAGCCTCAGTCAACGATGTCGACGAGCACGCGGCGCTGCTCGCGCACCGCGGCGGCCTTCACCACGCAGCGCAGGGCGTTGGCGGTCCGGCCGCCGCGCCCGATGACCTTGCCGTAGTCCTCGGCGCCGACGGCAAGCTCGAGCACGACGGTCCCGTCGTCCTCGGTGAACTGCTCGACCGCCACCTCGCCGGGCTCGTCGACGAGCGCTCGCGCCATCTCCTCCAGGAGTTCGCGGGACGAGCGGGGCACGTCGCCCTAGGAGGCGATGCCCTGGATCTTCAGGAGCTTGCGGACCTGGCTGGTCGGCTGGGCACCCTGAGCGAGCCAGTGGCGGACGCGGTCCTCGTCGATCTTGATCGTCGAGGGGTGCGTCTGGGCGTTGTACTGCCCGACGCTCTCGATGATCCGGCCGTCGCGCGGCGAGCGCTGATCGGCAACGACGACCCGCCACACGGGGTCCTTCTTCCCGCCGATGCGGGTCAGTCTCAGTCGAACGGCCATAGGCGACGGGAGTGTAGTCGTGCCGATCGGGCGCGCGTCTCAGCGCCCCTGGCGCATCAGCGCACCGAGGTCGGGCATCTTG
>JAWVFY010000145.1:0-6158 GCA_033855575.1 Solirubrobacteraceae bacterium | reverse complement strand
GGGAGAACACGACGAAGGGCCGGGCGTTGCCGACGTGTATGCGGTTGTAGACCGTCGGCCCGCAGGCGTAGATGCCCGCCGCGCCGGGGGTCCGCGGGACCAGCGGGGCCAGCGCCTGGGTGCGGCTGTCGTGAAGGCGGATCTCGGGCACCGGACGGGCAGGCTATCCCGCAAACAGCGGCCAACCGTTGCCGCCACGCGACCGCGGACGCCGGTAGCCTCTCGCGCCGTGCCTGGGCCCGCACCTCACGCCCGCCGGCTGGCTCTGGTCGAGCAGGCCTTCCGGACGTTGCCGGACCGCTACCTCGGCGCCGAGCCCGGCTTCGACGCCACCTACCACCTGCGGCTGGGCGACGTGGGCCACACCTGGGAGGTCCGCTGCACCGAGCACGGCGCCCGGGTGCGCAAGGGCGTCACCGCGCGCCGCCCGGACGTCGTCATCGGCACCGACGCCCACACCTGGCTGCGCCTGCGGCGCGGCGAGCTCTCCGGCGTCGAGGCCTTCTCCCAGCGGCTGCTCTACGCGCGCGGCGACCTCGACCTCGCCGTGGGCTTCGAGGGCATGTGGCGCCTGCCCTCCGGCCGCCCACCGCTGCTGCGCGTGCACACCGTCCGGATCGCGAAGCCGCCCGCCCGCCGCGTCTCGACGCTGACGATGGGCGAGGGCCCCGACGTCCTGCTGCTGCACGGCCTCGGAGGGACCAAGAGCTCGTTCTTCGACACCGCCGCGGCGCTGAGCCGCAGCTACCGCGTGCACGCCATCGACTTCCCCGGCTTCGGGGGCTCGTCCAAGCCGGCCTCCGCGCCCTACACCGCCCGCTGGCTGGCCGAGACGGTGGTCGGCACGATGGACGGGCTGGGCATCGAGCGCGCGCACCTGATCGGCAACTCGATGGGCGGGCGCGTGGCGCTCGAGGTCGGCCTGCGGGCCCCCGACCGCGTCCGTGGCCTGGCGCTGCTCTGTCCCGCGGTGGCCTTCATCAAACGCGGCTATCACCCGATCGTCCGCCTGGCCCGGCCCGAGTTCGGCCTGCTCCCCCACCGCTTCAGCCGCCGGATGGTCGAGGCGCAGTTCTGGTCGATGTTCTGCGACCCCGATGCGGTCGACCCGGCGGTGGCCGACGTGGCGGTCGAGGAGTTCCAGCGCATCTACGCGTCGGCCGGCGCCCGCTACGCCTTCCTGTCGGCCGCCCGCAACACCTACCTCGACAAGCCCTACGGCCGGTCGGGCTTCTACCCGCGGCTGAGCGAGCTCGAGGCGCCCGCGCTGTTCGTGTGGGGCAGCCACGACCCGCTGATCCCGGCCGCGTTCGGGCGCCACGTCGCCCGCTGGCTGCCCAGCGCCGAGCAGATCGTGCTCGACGGCTGTGGCCACGTTCCCCAGGTCGAGCGGCCCGAGCAGACCAACGGGCTGCTCTCGCGGTTCCTGGCCCGGGTCGACGCGCTGCGCACCCCGGCGCGCGGTTCCCGCCTGGCTGCCTAGACTGCCGGGATGGCGCAAGCGCCTACCGCGCAGCACGACCACGCCCGCAACGGGCACAGCAAGAACGGCCTCAACGGCGCCTCGGCCGGCGGCTCGCCGCCCGGCGACGGGACCGGGGCCGGCGGGTCGGGGCTGACCGGCCTGGCCGCCCGGGTGCTGGGAAGCCTGGCCGGCGCAGTCACCAGCCGGATCCCCGTCGCCGACCTCGACGAGCGCGACCCGGACTTCATCCGCGAGCGCCTGCCGGGCCTGTGGCTGCTGTCGAGCCTGTACTTCCGCGGCGAGGTCCGCGGCCTGGGCAACATCCCCGAGGAGGGGCCGGTCCTGCTGGTCGGCAACCACTCCGGCGGCAACCTGACGCCCGACACGCACGTCTTCTCGCTGGCCTTCTGCGCCTACTTCGGCGTCGAGCGGCCGTTCTTCCAGCTCGCCCACAACCTGGTGCTCTCGATGCCGGGCCTCGGGATGCTGCGCAAGTTCGGCACCGTCGCGGCCTCGCCGGCCAACATGCGCAAGGCGCTGGACTCGGGCGCCGCGCTGCTCGTCTACCCGGGCGGCGACTACGAGGTCCACCGCCCGGTCTGGGAGCGCAACCGCGTCGACTTCAACGGCCGCAAGGGCTTCGTCCGCCAGGCGCTCGAACGCGACGTGCCGATCGTCCCCGTGGTGTCGATCGGGGGCCAGGAGACGTCGCTGTTCCTCTCGCGCGGCGAGGGGCTGGCACGGGCGCTGGCGCTTGACCGGCTGTTTCGCCTGAAGGTGCTGCCGATCTCGATCGCGGTCCCGTGGGGGCTCAACGTGGGCGACATGCTCGGCCACGTCCCGCTGCCCGCCAAGATCACCATCGAGGCGTTGCCGCCGATCCACCTGCGCGAGGAGTTCGGGCCGGACCCCGACGTCGACGAGGTCTACGACCACGTCCTGCGCCTCATGCAGGAGACCCTCGACGCGCTTGCCGCCGAGAGGCGCTACCCCGTCGTCGGATGAGGGTCGCGGCCCAGATCGACATCGCGGCGAGCCCGGAGGACGTCTGGGAGTTCATCGTCGACCCCGAGCGCTACCTGCACTTCATGGCGGGCTTCACACGCTGGGAGGTCGCCGGCGACCAGCCGGCCGGGCTCGGCGCCCGCTACCGGATGCTGATGCGCGTCGGCTCGGCCGAGGTCGGCGGGACCGTCGAGGTCACCGAGTACGAGGAGCCGCGCGACATGGCGTGGAACAGCGTCACCGGCGTCGACCAGCGCGGCCGCTGGCGACTGCGCGACCGCTCCCTCGGATCCCACGCGCCGCGGACGCACGTCGAGCTGCGGCTGTCCTACGGCGTGGCGGGCGCCGGCCTGCTGGGCTGGCTCTCCGAACGGCTCTCGGGGCCGACGGTGCGGGGCAACCTGCGCCGCTCGCTGTACCAGCTCAAGCGCACCGTCGAGCACGAGCAGCTGCGCCGCGCGGCCGCCGCCCGCCGCAGCGCCCGCGCCTCCGCGTAGCCTTCAGGGGACCCGCCCGGGTGTCCGGGTGCGTTACCGATGGTCACTGAGGGCTCGCTGGACATCCTGCTGGTCGACGACGACGCGCCGCTGCGCGAGATGCTCACACGCTCGTTCACGCGCGAGGGGCACGTCATCACGGCCGTGGCCGGCGGCGGCGAGGCGCTCGAGCGGGCCGAGGGCGGCTCGTTCGACATCGTCCTGCTCGACGTCGCCCTGGGCCCCGGCCCGTCCGGCCACGACGTCTGCCGCACGCTGCGCGCGCGGCGCAACATGGTGCCGATCATCATGCTCACCGCACTGGACTCGGAGGCCGACATCGTCCTCGGCCTCGAGGCCGGCGCGGATGACTACGTCACCAAGCCGTTCGGCCTGGCGGAGCTGCGTTCGCGGATCCGCGCGGTCATGCGCCGGGCCGGAGCGCGAGCGGGCGGCGCCGACGAGGTGCGGGTCGGCCCGGTGGCGCTGGACCGGCGCAGCCGGATCGTCACCCTCGATGGCCGGCCGGTCAAGCTCACCTTCAGCGAGTTCGAGCTGCTCTCGTGCCTGATGGCACGACCCGGCCGGCTGTTCAATCGCCAGGAGCTGCTGCGGGCGATCTGGGGCGACAGCGCCTACCGCGACCCGCGGGCCATCGACGTCCACATCCGCCACCTGCGCGAGAAGCTCGAGCCGGCGCCCGAGCAGCCCCAGCTGATCATCACCGTCCGTGGGGCGGGCTACCGGTTCCGCGAGTCATGAGGGGCGCGCTCGGGCTACGGCCGCGCCTGCTGGTCGCGCTGCTGGCCACGAGCCTCGTGACGCTGGCGGCCGCGGCGCTGACGCTGCTGCCGCCGCTGCGCAACCGGCTGCGCAGCGAGAGCGTGCGGACCTCAGTGTCGGCGACGGTCACCCAGCTGCCGGCCTTCGAGCGCGCGCTGCGCACAAACCCGCCGAACTGCGCGGCGATCTTCGACCTCGTGGTGACGCTGACCCAGCAGATCAACGCCCAGGTCTACGTCGTCGACGCGCTGCCGGGGCCCATCTGCCAGCTCAACAACCCGCACGTCGTCGGCGACCTGCTCGTGCAGCACAGCCTGAACACCGGCACGCCCGACAAGCCCGTGCACGTCGTCCACGGCGACGACCTCGAGCTGGTCGTCCCACTCGGGCCCGGCGCCCGGCCCACCTACGCCCTGATCGTGCGCAAGCCGCTGACCGACGTGTCGGGTGCCGTCGGGCAGGTTCGCGACTCGTTCCTGACCGCCGCCCTGATCGGTCTCGTCGCCGCGCTGCTGCTGGGCTTCGGCCTGGCCACGACGCTCGTGCGCCGCGTCGAGCGCCTGCGGCGCGCCGCCCAGCGCGTGACCCGGGAGGGCGCGGGCGCGCCGCGCCCGCGCGACGACGGCCGTGACGAGATCGGCGACCTCGCGCGCTCGTTCGCCGCCATGCAGGGCGCGCTGTTGCGCCAGGAGGAGGCGCGGCGGGCGTTCGTGGCCACCGCCTCGCACGAGCTGCGCACGCCGCTCACGTCGCTGTCGGGGATGCTCGAGCTGCTCGACGAGGACCTCGTCGAGGGCCGGCTGGACCTCACCGACGCCCACCAGCAGGTCGGCGCGGCGCGGCGCGAGCTGCGCCGGCTGGGCAACCTCGCCGCCGAGCTGCTCGACCTCTCCCGTCTGGACGCGGGCGTGCCGCTGCGCAGCGAGCCGGTCGAGCTCGGCGAGCTGACCCGCGCCGTGGCCTCGGAGTTCGAGCAGCGCGGCCGCGAGCTCGGCGTGACGATCGAGGTGGTCCCGCCGATGGGACCGTGCTGGGCGGGCGGCGACCCCACGGCCATCGCCCGGGTGCTGCGCATCCTGCTCGACAACGCGCTGCGGTTCTCGCCGTCCCGCGAGACGATCCGGGTCGTCGCGCACTACCGCGGCGAGCGGGCGCAGATCGAGGTCGCCGACCGCGGCCCCGGGGTCCCCGACGACGAGCGCGAGCTGATCTTCGAACGCTTCAAGCGCGGCAGCCGGACCGGCGGCGAGGGCGGCTTCGGCCTCGGGCTCGCCATCGGCCGCGAGCTGGCCGAGCGCCTCGGCGGCACGCTGACCCTTGTCGAGAGCGAGCCCGGACACCGTGGCGCGTGCTTCGTGTGCGCGCTGCCGATCGAGCTTCCCGCCGGCGGTGAGGAGGCGTTCGAGGCGCCGCCCGATGGGGTCACCAACGTCCCGCCCGCGGGGGCCTAGCCAGACTCCTACGCGGTGCGCGACCGCAGGGCTGCCCGCGCCGTTGCCAGCCCGCCGTAGCGGGTGACGAGGAAGCCCAGCCCGACCAGCGTGATCGGGGCGAAGAGGACGAAGCGGACCAGGACGACGTAGGGCAGCGCGACCTTCGACGAGCCGGCTCCGGCCAGGCGGACGCCGAGGAGCACTGCGGCGTCGAAGGTGCCGACGTAGCCCGGCGCGGCGGGGACCATCGCGGCGATGTTGGCCAGCGCCATGACGTAGAGGCCGTCAGAGAGGCTGAGGTGCAGGCCGGCGACCCGGCCCAGGACGGCGTAGACCGCGCCTTCGGTCAGCCACAGCGCGACCGACAGACCGAACAGGCCGGCCCCGCGCGGGCCGGCGAGCTCGCGGCTCGGCGCCAGCAGGGCGGCCACGATGCCGCGAAGGCGGGGCGCCAGCAGCAGCACGAGCCCGGCGACGACCGCCAGGCCGGCACCGATCAGCACCAGCGTGCCGGTCGACAGGCCCAGGGGCAGCCCGCTCGCCAGCACGACGACCGCGAACAGGGCGGCGAGCGCCAGGACATCGAGCAGTCGCTCGGCGACCAGCGCGCCGAACGCGTCGCGCCGGGCGGCGCCGGCGCGGCTGGCCGAGATGATCGCCTTGAGGACGTCGCCGGCCCGGGCCGGCAGGGCGTTGTTGCCCATGTAGCCGACCGTGGTCACCGCGTAGGCGTCGGCGCGCGTGCCGTGGATGCCGCCGAGCTCGAGCAGCCGGTGCCAGCGCTCGCCCCGCAACAGCGTGGCGACGGCGTAGAGAGCGAGCGAGCCGGCCAGCGGGCCGACCGCGGCACCGAAGGACGGCAGCGCCGGCATGGCCTGGCGCGAGAACCACCACACCACGCCGGCCAGCGCGGCCACGCTGATCGCCGCCTGCAGCGCGAGCAAGCGGCCCCGTCTCGGAGCGCCCGGCGGCGGCGGCGACGGTGCCGCCTCGGCG
>JAWVFY010000144.1:0-3559 GCA_033855575.1 Solirubrobacteraceae bacterium | reverse complement strand
ACAGTGATGATCATATGACTTCCATGCTCCAGACCTTCTTGACCGATGAGCGACGCCGTTGGGCGATCCTCGTCGTCGTCTGCTTCGGCCAGCTGATGATCGTCCTCGACACGACGATCGTGAACGTGGCCCTGCCCTCCATCCAGTCGGACCTGGGCTTCAGCCAGTCGTCGCTGACCTGGGTCGTCAACGCCTACCTGATCGCCTTCGGCAGCTTCCTGCTGCTGGCCGGCAGGCTCAGCGACATCTTCGGCGCGCGCCGGGTGTTCCTCTCCGGGTTGGTGGTGTTCACGGGCGCATCCGTGCTGTGCGGCCTGGCCACCAGCCCGGCCCTGCTGATCGCTGCCCGCTTCCTCCAGGGCTTCGGCGGCGCCCTGACCGCCGCCGTCGTGCTGGCGATCGTCGTGACCGAGTTCCCGCAGCTGGCCGAGCGCCGGCGCGCGATGGGGATCTACACGTTCGTCGCCACCGCCGGCGGCTCGATCGGCCTACTGGCCGGCGGCCTGCTGACCCAGTCGCTGGACTGGCACTGGATCTTCTTCATCAACCTGCCGATCGGCGTGGCGACGCTCATCGCCGGACGCGCGCTGATCGACCACACGCCGGCCCCCGCCGCGGGGACGCGCGTCGACGCCCCCGGCGCCGCGCTCGTCACGCTCGCGACGATGATCGGGGTCTACGCGATCGTCGGCGCCGCCGACCACGGCTGGGGCTCGCCCCAGACGCTGGGCTTCGGGACGCTGGCCGTCGCGCTGCTCATCGCGTTCGCCGCGGTCGAGGCGCGCAGCTCACATCCGCTCGTACCGCCGGCCGTGCTGCGACTGCGCAGCCTGATCGCGTCGAGCGTCGTGCGCGCCACGCTCGTCACCGGGATGTTCGCCACGTTCTTCCTGGGCTCGCTGTACCTCGAGCGGGTCCGCGGGTTCGACGCGATCCAGATCGGGCTGGCCTTCCTGCCGATGCCGCTGACCGTCGGCGTGCTGTCGGTGAGCGTCACCGCGCGGATCGTGCGCCGGATCGGCACCGTGCCGACGCTGCTCGGCGGCATGACCCTGGTCGTTACCGCGCTCGGCCTGCTGAGCACGGCGGGGCCGAACACGGCCTACTTCCCGACGTTCGCGATCGCCTTCGGCCTGATGGGCGTGGGCATGGGCATGGCCTTCACGCCGCTGCTCGAGCTCAGCATGGCCGACGTTCCGCCGGACGACGTGGGCCTGGCCTCGGGCATCGTCCAGGTCTCGATGCAGATCGCGGGCGCGTTCGGCCTGGCGGTGCTGAGCACGCTGGCCACCAGCCACACCCACTCGCTGGCCACCAGCGGCGACTCGCAGCCGGTGGCGTTCAGCGGCGGGTTCACGCTGGCGGTCACCGTCGGAGCCGTGGCGGTCGCCGCGGGACTCCTGATCGCGCTGACGACGTTGCGCCGCGGCCGCGACACCAGCAGCGGCGAGGTCGTCTACGTCGACGAGCGTGTGGAGATCCAGCAGGCGGCCTAGGCCTGCGCGGCCTGGAGGTTCTCGTCGATCGAGGCCAGGAACTCCTCGGTCGTCTGGAACGCCTGATCGGGCCCCACCAGCAGCGCGAGGTCCTTGGTCATCCTGCCGCTCTCGACGGTCTCGACACAGACGCGCTCGAGCGTCTCGGCAAACGCCGAGACCTCGGGCGTGTCGTCGAACTTGCCGCGATACTTGAGCCCTTGCGTCCAGGCGAAGATCGAGGCGATCGGGTTGGTCGAGGTCGGCTTGCCCTGCTGGTGCTGGCGGTAGTGGCGAGTCACCGTGCCGTGCGCTGCCTCGGCCTCGACGGTCTTGCCGTCGGGGGTCATCAGGACGGAGGTCATCAGCCCCAGCGAGCCGAAGCCCTGGGCCACGGTGTCGGACTGCACGTCGCCGTCGTAGTTCTTGCAGGCCCACACGTAGCCGCCCTCCCACTTCATCGCGGCAGCGACCATGTCGTCGATCAGGCGATGCTCGTAGGTGAGACCTGCAGCGTCGAAGTCGGCCTTGAACTCGTTCTCGAAGACCTCGGCGAAGAGATCCTTGAAGCGCCCGTCGTAGCGCTTCATGATCGTGTTCTTGGTCGACAGGTAGACCGGGAAGTTGCGATCCAGGCCGTAGCGCAGCGAGGCACGCGCGAAATCGCGGATCGAGTCGTCGAGGTTGTACATCGCCATCGCGACCCCGCCGCCCGGGAACTCGTAGACGTTGTGCTCGATCGGCTGCGAGCCGTCCTTGGGCGTGAAGGTCAGCGTCAGCGTGCCCTCGCCCGGCACCACCATGTCGGTGGCGCGGTACTGGTCGCCGAACGCGTGGCGGCCGATGACGATCGGCTTGGTCCAGCCCGGCACCAGCCGCGGGACGTTGGAGATGACGATCGGCTCACGGAAGATCACGCCGCCGAGGATGTTGCGGATCGTCCCGTTGGGCGACCGGTACATCTCCTTGAGGCCGAACTCCTGCACCCGCGCCTCGTCAGGCGTGATCGTCGCGCACTTGACGCCGACGCCGTGCTCCTTGATCGCGTTGGCCGCGTCGACCGTGATCTGGTCGTCGGTCTCGTCGCGCTTCTGGATGCTCAGGTCGTAGTAGAGAAGCTCGACGTCGAGGTAGGGCAGGATCAGCTGCTCCTTGATGAACTGCCAGATGATCCGGGTCATCTCGTCGCCGTCGAGCTCGACGACGGGGTTCTTCACTGAGATCTTTGCCATGGGGCGGCGCAGGCTATCCGGCCGCTTGCGGCGACGAGGGCCGGCCCCGGGCTAGCGGCCGCGCTTGGGGCGAGGCGGCTTCTTGGGCCGCGCGTCGCTCGCCTTCTTCTCGGCGGCGGTCATCTTGCGAACGGTCAGCGATCCGTCCTCGATCTGCTTCTTCATGTTCTCGAGCTTCTCGGCCTTCTTGGCCTCTTCCCGCTCGCGGGCCGTCTTGGGAGGCATCCATGCATTCTTCCCTATTGCGCCACACTTCTGTCATGGCCGCAACCACGAGACCGCATTCCGCGACCCACGAGGTCAGCAACCAGGCGCCTGCGATGACCGGGCGCAACCTGTTCCTCGACGACACCGCGCTGGTCGAGGGGCTGGAGCGCGAGGGCGGCGGCTGGGCGCACGAGCGCCTCGAGCGGTCGGGCGCGCTGTGGGGCGGCGAGCCGCAGGAGTGGGCCCGCCAGGCCAACGAGAACCCGCCGAAGCTGCGCACGCACGACCGCTTCGGCCATCGCATCGACGAGGTCGAGTTCCACCCCGCGTGGCACCAGCTCATGACGCTGTCGTCCGGGCTCGGCGGCCACTCGATGCCGTGGACCGAGCCGCGCGATGGCGCGCACGTCGCACGGACGGCGGGCGGCATCGTGGGCGGCCAGGTCGAGGCCGGTCACGGTTGCCCGATCACCATGACCTTCGCGGCGATCCCGGCGCTGCGCGCCGCTCCCGACGTCCTGGCCGAGTGGGAGCCGCTGCTGATGGCCAACGCATACGACGGCGAGCTGCGCCCGGCCAGCGAGAAGGGCAACGCGAAGTGCGGCATGGCGATGACCGAGAAGCAGGGCGGCTCCGACGTCCGGG
>JAWVFY010000143.1:0-13552 GCA_033855575.1 Solirubrobacteraceae bacterium | reverse complement strand
GGGTCGGCGACCCGCGCGCGGTAGGTCTTGGGCACCTCATGGCTCGGGTGCGTCAGGCGCTGGGCCAGCTCGCCGTCGTCGGTGAGCAGGATCAGCCCGGTGGTGTCGGCGTCGAGCCGGCCGACCGGGTAGAGCCGCCGCTCGGCGGGCACGAGCCCGATCACGGTCGGGCGCCCATGGGTGTCCTTGGCCGTCGAGACCACGCCGGCCGGCTTGTTGAGCGCGTAGACGAGTCGTTCGGCGGGCGGCGCGATCGGCGCGCGGTCCACCGCGACCGGCTCGGAGCCGTCGACGTCGCGCGCCGGGTCGGTCACCACCTCGCGCCCGACCGTCACCCGGCCGTCGGCGATCAGCCGCTCGCTGGCGCGACGTGAGGCGACGCCGGAGTGGGCGAGGAACTTGGCCAGGCGCATGGGATCTACCCTCATTGTCGTGGACCTCGAGCTTCTGCACAGCGCGCTGGCCGGCGAGCCCCCCTTCCGCACCGGCCAGGTGTGGGAGTGGGTGTCGCGCGGGGCGGCGGGCTACGAGGAGATGACCAACCTCCCGGTGGGCCTGCGCGAGCGCCTGGCCGCCGAGGTCCCCTTCTCCACCCTGCACGTGGCCAACGAGGCCCACGCGAAGGACGGGACCGTCAAGGCGCTCTTCACGACGGCCACCGACCGCCGGCCGGTGGAGGCGGTCCTGATGCGCTACCGCGACGGTCGCCGCTCGATCTGCCTGAGCTCGCAGTCGGGCTGTCCGCTGACCTGCACGTTCTGCGCCACCGGCCAGATGAAGTTCGGCCGCAACCTGACGGCCAGCGAGATCCTCGACCAGGCGCTGCACCTGCGCCGCATCGAGCGGCTGGACCACTGTGTGTTCATGGGCATGGGCGAGCCGATGATGAACATCGACAACGTCCTGGCCGCCTGCGAGCGGCTGCCGTCGCTGGGCATCACCCACCGGCGCACGGCGATCTCGACGGTCGGCTGGATCCCGGGCATCGAGGCGCTCGCCGAGTCCGACATGCCGATCCGCCTCGCGCTCTCGCTGCACGCCCCCGACGACGCGCTTCGCTCGCAGATCATGCCGGTCAACGACCGCTATCCGCTGGCCGACGTGCTCGACGCCTGCCGGCGCTTCCACGAGGTCAAGAAGCGCCTGGTGTTCATCGAGTACGTGATGCTCGACGGCATCAACGACCGCTACGAGCAGGCTGTGGCGCTCGCTCAACTGCTCGACCCGCGGATCTACAAGGTCAACCTGATCCCGTTCAACCCGACCGGCTCGGTCTACGACGGCTCGACGCCCGAGGCGATCGGCATCTTCAAGGGCGTGCTCGAGCGCCACGGCCTGCGCGCCACTGTCCGCTTGACGCGCGGGCGCGACATCGACGCCGCCTGCGGCCAGCTGGCCGCCAAGCACGCCGCGGCCGCGGTCGCCTAGATCCGCTGGTCAGAGCTCCCGGCGGGCAGGTCGATCGTGCGATCTCCGGCCCCCGTGTGGAGCGTGAGGGTGACCGGCGCGTCGGCGTGGGCCACGATCCTCAGGCCGCCGAGCCGCAGCCGGGCTCGGTCGAGGTCGACGGTCAGCGCCGACGTGTGCGCGGCATCGACCTCGAGCGTGTTCGACACCGCCCCGGCGGGCTGCGAACCGGGCGTCGTCGAATAGCGCTCGCCGAGCGAGCGCCGGGTCGGGCTGTTGGGATCGAAGACCAGCTCGTCGGTGCGCTGGGAGGCGGCCGGGTCGGGCACGCGGTGGCGGATGGCGTCGGAGGTCACCGTGACCGTCGCCGCCGTCCCGCCGGGCGCCGAGACCACGCCGCGCAGCCAGTAGGCGCCGTCGAAGACGAGCCCGAGCTTGGCGTTGTCGTCGGCCGGCCGCGTCCAGGTGACAATCGCCGGATCGGGCGTGCGGCGGTGCGCAGCGAAGAACCGGAACAGCACGGGGAGGTTCTCGTAGATCGAGGAGTACTCGTGGATCTTCATCGAGTAGACGGTCAGCGTGGCGTCGTAGCCGTCGGCCGACAGGCTGTCGTAGAGGCCCTTGGCCTGCTGGGCGCCGACGTCGAGGTCCTCGAGCGCGCTGGTCTCGTACCACGGCACGTTGCGCAGGTTGTCGTGCAGCTCGGCGCTGTCGGTGCCCTCGGCGGGGGCGATCGCCGCGAACAGGTCGGGGAAGTGCATCCCGATCCGGTTGGTGCCGTAGCCGCCCATCGAGTGGCCCATCAGGTAGACCCGGTTGCGATCGACGTGGTAGTGGCGCTCGACATCGGCGAGCACCTCGAGGACGTCGACCATGCCCTCGTCCTTGTAGCCGTAGTCGCCGCGCTCGAGCGGCGTGGCCACCAGGTAGCCCTGGCGATCGGCCTCGTCGACCAGCCCCACGGGGTTGTAGTAGGCCTCGTCGAGCGAGTTGGCGAAGCCGTGCAGGTAGACGATCAGCGGCCACGCGCGCTGCGAGGCGGGATAGCGTGCCGGGACGTGCATGCCGTAGGGCTGCAGGCGCCCGGTGTAGTTCCAGGTCTCGTCGAAGCCGTAGCCCGGGTTGCCCTGCGGGACCTGCGAGCCCCCGGTGCGGGTGATCCCGTCGCCCTCGCTGAGGCGACTGGTGAAGAGGCGCTCGATGTCGCCGGTGCGTTGAGGCGTGGCGACCGTGCGGTGCTCGCGCAGGTCGGCGGGATCGACGACGGCGGTGTCGGCCTGGGCGGTGCCCGCGGCGAGGTCGTCGGACTGGTGGCGCTCGTCGAACGTCCACGGGTTGTCGTCGGCGAACAGCAGGTCCCAGACGTTGGTGGGCGTGGTCGGGCCGCCGCTGCCCGGCGCCGTCGCGCTGGAGATCCCGGGCGGGACGGCCCAGTAGCGGCCGGGCTGGGCCGGGTCGTCGAGCCCGGAGCCCCCCGACAGCGTCCACGGGCCAGCGGGCAGGGCGCTGAGCGGGATCGTGGCCTCGGTGACGTGGTCGCCGGCGCTGACCGCGACCGGTGTCTCGGCTCCGCCCGCCGTGGTGATCGTCGCACCGGTTCCCCACACCGTCAGCGCGGCGTCCCAGCCCGAGGTCAGGTTGGCGTTGCGCGGCCACGCGCGCACCGCGGACCCGGCGTGGCCGAACGCCAGCGTGGCGATCTGGGCGCCCGGGCTCGGGAACGAGTTCCACTCGAAGCGCACGTGCAGCGCCCCGCCGGCGATGGCCATCCGGACCTCGGCGAGATCAGCGGTTCCCTCCGGGTACTTCACGGCGTCCGTGGGCAGCTGGTAGTCGCCGTTGTGGGTCGAGCGGTGCGCCCCGAAGGCGTCGTAGGTCAGCGCGTTGTAGACGTCGCGGCCGATGTGGGTCGGGTCGTCGCCCTGCGGGTCGACCGCCTGGAAGTAGTCGGTGCGGTGCAGCCCGTCGGTGTTGGCGCCCCGGGCCTGGTGCAGGCCGTTGGTGTAGATCCACACCCCGCGGTCGATCGTGGCGGTCCGGAAGACGCCGGTCGGGTGCCCCGCGAAGACGTCGGCCGTCGCGGCGGCGGCCGGCGCGGCGGCGACGACGGCGAGCGAGAGCAAGGCGATCCGGTGGCAGCGCATCTCCTGCGTCAACGCACGCGCAACCCGGAACTTGCCCTCGCTAGGTCTCCTCTCGGCGCTCCAACGTCGCCTTGAGGCGCGAGAGGCGGCGGTCCCAGGCGTGCTCGGCGTCCCGCACCCAGGAGGCGGCGGGGGCCAGCGCACCCGGCCGCAGCGCCCAGCGGACCTCGCGCCCGCGGCCCGGCGCACGCTCAAGCAGCCCGGCCTCGTCGAGCGCGGCGAGGTGCTTGGCCACCGCCTGGCGGCTGATCGGCAGCCGGCCGGTCAGGACGGGCACCGACGTCTCTCCCTCACGCAGCAGCGTCTCGACGACCTGGCGACGGGTGGGATCGGCCAGGGCGGCGAAGACGGTGCCGAGATCGTCCCTCACGCGGGCGCCCGCGCGAACATGGAGGCCAGCGTGGTCAGCGGGAAGGCGGGCGCGCTCTCGACGACGACAACGCGGGTGGCGGCCACGGCCGGCACCAGCGTGAACTCCACCCGCGACCACGCCTCGTCGCCGGCCCACCACCAGACCAGGCGCCGCGGCTCCTCCACGACCTCCACGAGCACCTCGCGCTCGTCGCCGTCCAGCCAGCGCTCGCGCCCCTCGTCGGTGGCCAGGGCGTCCCAGACCTCCTCGGGGGTGGCCTCGATGTCGATCTCACGCCGGATGCTCATGACAACCTCCTGGTTGCTATCGTGGCTTGACAACCACAGAGTTGTCGAAAGGATACCCCAGGATGCCCCTCGTTCCCATGGTGGTCGAGCAGAGCTCGCGCGGAGAGCGCTCGTTCGACATCTACTCGCGGCTGCTCAACGAGCGGATCGTCTTCGTCGGCACCGCGATCGACGACCAGGTCGCCAACCTCGTCGTTGCCCAGCTGCTGCACCTCGAGTCCGAGGACCCCGGGAAGGACATCTCGCTCTACATCAACTCTCCCGGCGGGCACGTCTACGCGGGTCTGGCCATCTACGACACGATGCGCTTCATCAAGCCCGATGTGCAGACGATCTGCTTCGGGATCGCCATGAGCATGGGATCGCTGCTGCTCGCCGGCGGCGCGCCGGGCAAGCGGATGGCGCTGCCCAACGGCCGGATCCTCATCCACCAGCCCAGCGGCGGCTTCCAGGGCCAGGCGTCGGACATCGAGATCCACGCCCGCGAGGCGCTGGAGCTGCGCGCGCGGGTCGACGAGATCTACGCCGAACACACGGGCAAGCCGGTCGGCCAGGTCCACGACGACATGGACCGCGACCGCTTCTTCACCGCCGACCAGGCCGTCGACTACGGGCTCATCGACCGGGTCATCGCCTCGCACGAGCTCTCGCGCGCCGCACTCGGCTTCCGCGGGGCGGCCTAGAGCGGGCTCTCGGCGAGGTCGGGCTGCGGGGGCGGGGTGTCGGGGTTGCGCGCGGCGCCGGCCTTGAGCAGCCGCTCGCGCAGGTCGGCCTCCTCCTCCGGCGTGGGGTCCCAGGCCGCCACCTCGGGCAGCGCGTCGAGGCCCGTCATGCCGAAGAGCTTGAGGAACAGCGGCGTCGTGCGGTACAGCACGGCGCCGAACTGCGAGCGGCCGGACTCCTCGATCAGCCCGCGCTCGACCAGCGTGGAGGTCGCGGAGTCGGCACTCACGCCGCGGATGCGAGTGATCTCGGGGCGACTGACCGGCTGCAGGTAGGCGACGATGGCCAGCGTCTCGGCCTGGGCGGGGGTCAGCGGCGGCGTCCGCGGCCGGGCCAGCAGGCGCCGGGCCGCGTCCTCGGCGATCGGGTCGCTGGCCAGCGTGAAGCCGCCGGCCACCTCCTTCAGCGTGACGCCGCCGTCGCGCTCGCGCAGCTCTGCCAGCGCCTCGCCGACCTCCCCGTGGGAGGCCGCGGCGGCATCGGCCAGCTCGGCGATGCTCACCGGATCGGGCGAGAGGAACAGCAGCGCCTCGAGGATCCTGGCCAGCTCGCTCATCCGCCCACCGCCCTGCTCGCCGGAGCCTGCGCGCTCATCTCGATCGCGCCGAACGGCTCGTCCTGGACCCAGGTGGCCTCGCCCTGCTTGTAGAGCTCGAGCAACGCGAACAGCGTCACCGCGACCGTGACGCGGTCGGCACCGCGCACAGCCTCGTCGAACGACGTTGCGCCGCGCCGGAGCAGGTGCCGCAGGTGCTGCAGCCGCTCGCCGACCGACACGCGCGGGATCGTCAGGTGGCGCAGGCTGACCTCAGGCGGGTGGCGCAGCAGGCCACCGATCGCCGCGCCCAGGCGCCCGGGGTCATAGACCGCCTCCTCGCTGTCCTGGAGGGTCGACCGGCGCAGCCAGCGGGGCAGCGGAGCGGACCGGTAGCGCACGCCGTGCTCGTCATCGAGACGCTCGGCCAGGTGCTCGGCCGCCGCGCGGTAGCGGCGCGCCTCGAGCAGCCGCGCCAGCAGCTCCTCGGCGGCCTCGCCGGGCTCGAGGTCGAAGAGCTCCTCGTCCTCGCGCGGCAGCATCAGCCGCGACTTGAGCTCGAGCAGCGCGGCGATCAGAACCAGGAACTCCGTCGCCGCCTCGAGGTCGAGCTCGCCTCGCGCCTCGAGGAAGTCCAGGTAGCTGATCACCACGTCGGCCAGCTCGACCTCCATCAGGTCGACCTCCTCCTTGAGGACCAGCGTCAGCAGCAGGTCGAACGGCCCGGAGAAGACCTCCAGGTCGAGATCGAGATCGGCGATCAGCACCGCCGCGAAGGGTAGAGATCAGCCCGGCGGAGGTCCGAGGGCCATGACGCGCCGGACGTCGGCCAGCGTCTGGGCGGCCAAGGTGCGGGCCTTCCCCGCCCCGGCGGCCAGGACCCGCTCCAGCCCGGCCTCGTCGGCCCGCAGCGCCGTATAGCGCTCGCGGACCGGGGCAAGCATCTCGACAACGGCGGCGGCCGTGGCCGTCTTGAGGTCCCCGTAGCCGCGCGCGCCCGCCAGCGAGGACACCGCCTCGTCGGGCGTGATGCCCCGCGCCACCGCAAGGATGTCGATGAGGTTCGACACGCCGGGCTTGTCGGGCGCGCGGGCGATCCGCGGCGGGTCGTCGGTGTCGGTGACGGCGCGCTTGATCTTCTTCTCGATCACCGCCGGCTCGTCGAGGATCAGGACGGTGCCCTCGGCCGTCCCACCCGTCGTCGACATCTTCCGCTCGGGTGCCTGGAGGTCCATGATCCGCGCGCCGACCTCGGGGACTCGGGGCTCGGGCACGACGAGCACCTCCTCGCCAAAACGGGCGTTGAACCGTCGCGCGACGTCGCGCATGAGCTCGAGGTGCTCGCGCTGGTCCTCGCCGACGGGAACCTCGTGGGCGCGGTAGGCCAGCACGTCGGCGGCCATGAGCACCGGGTAGAACAGCAACCCGGCGCTGACCAGCTCCCGCTGGGCGGTTGACTTGTCGCGGAACTGGTGCATGCGGTTGAGCTCGCCGATCGCCGTCACACTCGCGAGCATCCACGTCAGCTCGGTGTGCTCGTGCACGTCGGACTGGCGGAACAGGACGCAGCGCTGCGGGTCCAGCCCGCAGGCGAGCAGCAGCGCTGTCAGGTCGTAGAGCGAGCTGCGCAGCTCGGCCGGGTCATACGCGACCGTGATCGCGTGCAGGTCGACGATGCAGTAGATCGCCGGGTCGCCGCGGTCCTGGCCCTCGACGTACTGGCGGATGGCGCCGATGTAGTTGCCGAGGTGCTTGGTCCCCGTGGGCTGGATGCCGCTGAAGATGACCGCCATCGGCGCGGCAGGCTACTCGGCCTCGTTACCGCCTCGCCGCCGGCGGGTAGCGCGAGCTCGTGGACTCCGTCGCCCGCACCCCCACCAAGCCCGTCGACTACGCCGCCCTCAGCGCCGGCTATGCCGCGCTGGCCGGCACGCTCCTGCTGGCGGCGCGCGAGCACGGCGACGAACCGATGCACCCGGCCGAGATCCTGCCGCTGGGCGTGGCGAGCTTCGCCCTGTCGAAGATGATCGCCAAGGAGAAGGTCGACAGCTGGGTCCGGCAGCCGTTCGTGGAGGAGCTGCCCGACGGGGACCGGCGGCCCAAGGGCCGACGTCTGCGCTACGCGATCGGCGAGCTGCTGACCTGCACCCGCTGCGTCGGGGCGTGGAGCTCGCTCGGGCTCGTCGGCCTGAGGCTGGCCCGGCCCCGCGAGGCGCGGGTCGTCACCACCCTCCTCGGCGCCAGCGCCGTCAACGACTGGCTCCAGGCCGGGTTCACCTACGTGTGCGCCCACGGCAACGCGGCCCCGCAGGCGGTCGGCGCGCCCGCGCGCGAAGCGGGCGAACGCCGCTTCCAGCACACGTAGCGATCAGAGCGGCTGGCGGATGACCGGCCGCTTGGCCGCGGCTGCCTCGTCGAGGCGCCGGACCGGCGTGGTGTACGGCGCGTTGCGGGCGACCTCGGGGTCGTCGGCCGCCTCGCGCAGGATGTCGGCGAGCGCCTGGGCGAACGCGTCGAGCGTCTCGCGCGTCTCGGTCTCGGTCGGCTCGACGAGCAGCGCCTCGTCGACCAGCAGCGGGAAGTAGACCGTCGGCGGATGGAAGCCGTGGTCGAGCAGCCGCTTGGCGAGGTCGAGCGTGCGGATCTTCAGGTCGCGCTTCATCGGGCCGCCCGACAGGACGAACTCGTGCATGCACAGCTCGCCGAACGCCAGTGGCAGCTGGTCGGCGACCCCGAGCTGCCGCAGCCGCGCCAGCAGGTAGTTGGCGTTGAGCACCGCGACCTCGGAGGCGTCGCGCAGGCCCTCGGCGCCCAGAGAGCGGATGTAGGCGTAGGACCGCACGAAGCAGCCGTAGTTGCCCTGGAAGCCGCGCAGGCGGCCAATCGACTTCTCCGCGGCGTCGGTGAGATCGAAGCTTCCGTCCTCGCCGCGGACGATCCGCGGGTTCATCAGGAACGGCGCCATCCTGTCCGAGACGGCGATCGGGCCCGACCCCGGGCCGCCGCCGCCGTGCGGCTGGGTGAACGACTTGTGCAGGTTGAAGTGCACGATGTCGAAGCCCATGTCCCCGGGCCGCGAGATGCCCATCACGGCGTTGAGGTTGGCGCCGTCGTAGTAGAGGGTCCCGCCCGCCGCGTGGACAATCGAGGCGATCTCCTCGATGTTGGGGTCGAAGATCCCGAGCGTGTTGGGGTTGGTGAGCATCAGGCAGGCGGTGTCGTCGCCCGCCTTGGCCCGCAGGTCGTCGAGGTCGACGCCGCCGTCCGGGTTCGTCGCGACCTTGACGACCTCCAGCCCGGCCATCGTCACCGTCGCCGGGTTCGTGCCGTGCGCCGTGTCGGGCGTGAGCACCTTGGTGCGGTGCGTGTCGCCGCGGTCGGCGTGGTAGGCCTTGGTCAGCAGCACGCCGGCCAGCTCCCCGTGCGAGCCGGCGCTGGGCTGCAGCGACACGTGCGGCAGGCCGGCGATCTCGCTGAGCGAGCGCTCGAGGTTCCACATCAGCTCCAACGCGCCCTGCGCCCGCGCCGGGTCCTGCAGCGGATGCAGCCGGGCGTGGCCCGGCAGCGCGGCGACGCGCTCGTGCAGGCGCGGGTTGTGCTTCATCGTGCACGAGCCGAGCGGGTAGAAGCCCGAGTCGAGGTCGAAGTTCTTCTTCGACAGCCGCACGTAGTGGCGCACGAGCTCTGGCTCGGAGACCTCGGGCAGGCGCGCGGGCTGCGCGCGGCGGAAGCGGGCGGGCAGCGCGTCGGGAGCCTCGGGGACGTCGAACTCGGGGCAGACGAAGGCGCGACGGCCCGGGGCGCCCTGCTCGAAGATGGTCAGCGTGTCGCTCATGCTCAGACCACCGACATCCGGTCGGGGGTGCTCGCCCCGTGACGCTCGGCCGCCACCGCGGCGCCGAGGACCTCGACCAGCCGGTCGATGTCGGCGCGCGAGCGGCGCTCGGTGATGGCGATCAGCAGGCCGTCGTCCTCGAGGCCGATGCGCGCCAGCGGCAGGCCGGGGTTGACGCCCTGGGCGGCGCAGCGCTGCACCACCCGGTCGACGTCGGCGTCCAGGCGCACGGCGAACTCCCGGACCACCGGCTGGTCGTGCAGCAGCGTGACCCCGTCGAGGCGGGCGAGCGCCTTGCGCGCGTAGTCGGTACGGGCCAGCAGCAGTTCGCCGAGCTCGACGATCCCCTGGCGGCCCAGCCAGCCCAGGTAGACGACCCCGCCGAGGGCATTGAGCGCCTGGGCCGTGCAGATGTTCGACGTCGCCTTCTCGCGGCGGATGTGCTGCTCGCGCGTCTGCAGCGTCAGCACGAACCCGCGCTTGCCGTCCATGTCGCGCGTCTCGCCCGCGATCCGCCCCGGCATGCGCCGCAGGTAGGCCTCGGTCGCGGCGAAGAACCCGAACGACGGGCCGCCGTAGTCCAGGCGGTTACCCAGTGGCTGGCCCTCGCCGACGCAGACGTCCACGCCGCACTCGCCCGGCGGGACGAGGATGCCCAGCGGGATCGGGTCGTAGGCGCCGATGCCCACCGCGCCCTCCGGCTTGGCCGCCATCAGCGCGGCGACGTCCTCGACGGCGCCGAGCACGTTGGGCTGCTGGACGAACACCGCGCCGACGTCGTCGCCCATCGCCGCCGCCCACGCGTCGGGGTCGGTCACGCCGTCGCGCAACGGGATCTCGACGACCTCGGCGCCGAAGCCGGTCGCGTAGGTGCGCAGGGTCTCCAGCGAGTGGGGATGCAGGCCGGCGCTGGCGACGAAGCGCGAGCGGCCGTTGGCCAGCCGAGCGAGGTAGCCCGCGGAGGCGACCGCCGAGGGGCCCTCGTAGACGCTGGCGTTCGAGACCGGCAGCGCGGTCAGCTCGCTGATCGCCGTCTGGTACTCGAACATCACCTGCAGGTTGCCCTGCGAGACCTCGGGCTGATACGGCGTGTAGGGCGTCAGGAACTCCGACCGGCCCATCAGCATGTCGATCAGCGCCGGGACGTAGTGGTCGTACATCCCCGCGCCCAGGAACGTGATCTCGTCCTCGGTGGAGACGTTGCGCGCGGCGAGGTCGCGCAGGTGCGCGTAGACGTCCTGCTCGGCCATGCCCGCCGGCAGGTCGAGCGCGCGGCCCAGCCGCACCGGCGCTGGGATCTGGCGCGCGAAGAGCTCGTCGATCGAACCGACGCCGATGGCGTCGAGCATCGCCCGAAGGTCTTCGGAGGTGACGGCGGTGTAACGCGACACGATCTAGTCCAGCTGCGAGGTGTACGCCGCCGCATCCAGCAGCGACTCGGTCTCGGACGGATCCGAGAGCCGCACCTTGACCATCCACCCATCACCATAGGGGTCGGAGTTCAGCGCCTCCGGCGTCCCGCCCAGCCCAGCGTTGACCTCGATGATCTCGCCCGACAGCGGCGCGACCACGTCCGAGACGGCCTTGACCGACTCGACCTCGGCGTAGGACTCGCCGGCCGTCGTCTGCGAGCCGACGGTGGGCGGATCGAAGAACACCACCTCGCCCAGGGCGTCCTGGGCGAACCACGTGATCCCGAACGTCGCGACGTCGCCGTCGATTCTCGCCCAATCGTGCTCGGGGTGGTAGAGCAGGTCGTCGGGATAGGTGCCGTCAGCCATCGGTCTCCTTGGCGTAGAGGGGTCGCGTGGACACGATCGCGGGCCGGATCGTGCCGCGCACGTCGATCTCGATCTCGGTGCCCGGCTGCGCGCGTGCCGGTGGGAGGTAGGCCATGCCGATGCCCACGTCCAGGCACGGCGACAGGGTCCCGCTGGTCACGATGCCGCCGCCCACGACCGGGTTTCCCTGGCGCGGGATCCCCGGGCCGGTCAGCTTGAACGGCGCGAGCCTCTCGCGCGGGCCGGCCTCGCGCACCTCGCGCACCGCGTCGGCGCCGATGAAGCCCGTGTCCTCCTTGCAGCACCACCCCAGCCCGGCCTCGATCGGCCCGCGCTCCTCCATGAGGTCGTTGCCGTAGAGGTGGAAGCAGGCCTCGAGCCGCAGGGTGTCGCGCGCCCCGAGTCCCGCGGGCGTGGCGCCGCGGCGCACGATCTCGTCCCACAGCCGCGGCGCGTCCTCGGGCGCGGCCAGGATCTCGACACCGTCCTCGCCCGTGTAACCCGTGCCGGCGACCAGGACGCGCGCGCCCGCGATCGTCCGGACCGCGCAGGTCATGCGCTTGGGCAGCGGCGCGTCGGACAGCGCCTGAACCACGTCCCGCGCGCGCGGCCCCTGCACGGCGAGCATGGCGAAGTCCTCGAGCTTGTCCTCGACGGTGACGTCGAGGTCCGCCGTGTGGCCGCCGAACCAGGCGAGGTCCCTGTCGTGGTTGGCGGCGTTGGTGACCGTCAGGTAGCGGTCGGGCTCGAGGCGGTAGGTGAAGAGGTCGTCGAGCACGCCGCCGTCCTCGCGGCACAGCACGGAGTACTGCGCGCCGCCGACGGGGATGGCCGAGACGTCGTTGCTGAGCAGCCGCTGAAGCAGCTCGGAGGCCTGCGGGCCGCTCGTCTCTATCTCGCCCATGTGCGAGACGTCGAAGATCCCCGCGGCGTCGCGGACCGCGACGTGCTCGGCGCGAACGCCCTCGTACTGGACGGGCATCTCCCAGCCCGAGAACGGGACGATCCGGGCCCCCGCCTCCACATGGCGCTCGAACAGAGGGGTCCTGCGCAGGGCTGAAGGTGCGTCGGCGGCCACCGCGCGGCAGGCTACCGCCCGCAGGCGCAGCAGGCACCCCTAGGAGTCCTGGGTGTGCTTGGTCGGATAGACCTGGACGAGGAGGTCGGTCAGCAGCTCGTCGAGCTCTTCCACGCTCGCGGTCTCGAGCTGCTCGATGTGCTCGGCCAGGTCCTTGACGGTGAGCTTCGGCATGTCTGGACGATCATCGGCGCCCGACCCGACCCATATCAATCCCCAGTTCTGAGGACATTGAGCGCCAACGCGCCCACTGCGGGCTCCCTGAGCGCGCTCAGCGCAGGAACGGCGGGATATCGATCTCGTCGTCGGGGATCTCCAGCGAGTTGCGCTGGCGATCGTCGATGCGCGGGCTGCGGTCCCGGCCGCGGGGCCGCTCGGCCTCGCGGCCGCGGATGCCGCGGCCACGATGGTCGAAGCCCGTGGCGATCACGGTGACCCGCACGTCGTCGCCCTGGCTCTCGTCGAGCACGGCGCCGAAGATGATGTTCGCGTTGGCGTCGGCCGCACCCTGGACGATCTCGGCGGCCTCGTTGACCTCGAACAGGCCGAGGTCGCGCCCGCCCGTGATGTTCAGCAGAATGCCCGTGGCGCCCTCGACGTTCTCCTCGAGCAGCGGGCTGGAGATGGCCACCCGCGCAGCCTCGGCGGCACGATCCTCGCCCGAGCCGGTGCCGATGCCCATCAGCGCCGAGCCGGCGTCGGTCATGATCGTCCGCACGTCGGCGAAGTCGAGGTTGATCAGGCCGGGGATGGTGATCAGGTCGGTGATGCCCTGGACGCCCTGGCGCAGGACGTCGTCGGCCTGACGGAAGGCGTCGAGGATCGAGGTGCGGCGCTCGACGATCGACAGCAGCTTCTCGTTGGGGATGACGATCAGCGTGTCGACGACCTCGCGCAGGCGGGCGACGCCCTCCTCGGCCTGGCGGGTGCGGTTGGTGCCCTCGAACTCGAACGGCTTGGTGACCACGCCGACGGTGAGCGCGCCGATCTCGTTCTTGGCGATCTCGGCGATCACGGGCGCGGCGCCCGTACCGGTGCCGCCGCCCTCGCCGGCAGTGACGAAGACCATGTCGGCGCCCTTGAGGGCCTCCTTGATGTCGTCGCGCGACTCTGCGGCGCTGGCGAAGCCAACGTCGGGGTTGGCGCCGGCGCCGAGGCCCTGCGTGACCTGGTGGCCGATGTTCAGCTTGATGTCGGCGTCGCACATCTGCAGCGCCTGGGCGTCGGTGTTGGCGGCGATGAACTCGACGCCGCGCAGTCCGGCGTCGACCATGCGGTTGACCGCGTTGGTCCCGCCTCCGCCGACTCCCACGACCTTGATGACCGCGAGATAGCTTCCGCTGCTCTCCATCATGAGTTCTGTCCGAGCCTCGATCTACCGTTGAGGGT
>JAWVFY010000142.1:0-9137 GCA_033855575.1 Solirubrobacteraceae bacterium | reverse complement strand
GAGCTGGAGCCCGAGCGGGCCGAGGCCGACAACGTCATCGCCGACCTGACGACGGCGGCTGAGCGGTTGCGCGAGCAGGCTCCCGCCCTGCCCGACGAGGAGGCCGAGGAGGCCGAGGAGGCCGTCGAGATCGGCCCGGTCCCGCTGGAGCCGCGGATCGTCCCGGCGGCTCAGCGTGGCGCCGAGCCGTGGCTGAGCGAATCGATCGCCCGGCTGGCGGCCGCCGACCCGGAGCTCGCGGGGCGTTTGGTGCTTACCCTGCTCCCCGTCCAGCGGCTGCGGGCCGTCGCCGACGTCGTCTATGACGTGACCGTCACCGGGCTGGGAAGCTTCCGTGTCTCCGTGCGCGCGGCGAACGCCACGGTCGAGCCCGTCGCCGAGCCCGGCGGCGCCGAGTTCCACGTGGCCGGGACCGCCGCCGAGCTGGCCGAGTTCGCCGCCGGCGGCATCGACCGGCGGCCGCCGCGGAGCATCCTCGTGCGCGGCAGCCGCCGGCGCCTGAAGCGCCTCACCAGGAAACTGCGTGAGCCCGTGCAGCTGGCCGACCTCGCGCGGGCCGGCGCGGTCAGCGAGCCGGGGCTGATCCTCGCCGCCCTGGCTGCCGGAGTCGATCCCGAGTGGACAGCCGGGCACCGCTTCACGGTCGCCTGGATCGTCGAGGGCGCGTACGGCGGGACGTGGACGATCGCCGTCGGCGACGGTGCGCTGGAGGTCCGCACGGGCCTGCCCGAGGAGGGCGCCGGTGCCACGCTGCACGTCCCGCAGCCCATGTTCGTCGCCCTGCTGGCGGGCTTCGCCACCGCACCCGGACTGCGGGCCACGGCCGAGGGCGACGCCCACACGGTCGACCTCGTGCGCCAGTGGTTCGACCGCGTCCAGCGGCTCGGTTAGGGCAGCCGTCCCGACGCCCGGAAGGAGCGGGAAGATCGTCGGCGAGGCCCTCCCGGGCGTCCGACCCGCCGCCTAGAGTGTCGCTGCCGTGAGCACCCCTGCCTGCGCCCACCTGCACGTCCACTCGGAGTACTCGCTGCTCGACGGCGCGTGCAAGATCGACGCCCTCGCGGCCCGCGCCGCCGAGCTCGGCCAGCCGGCCATCGGGCTGACCGACCACGGCGTCATGAACGGCGCGGTCGAGATGTCCAAGGCGGCGGCCAAGCACGGGGTCAAGCCGATCCTCGGCTGTGAGATCTACCTCGTCGAGGACCACAGCGCCCCACCCGTGCCCGGCGTCCGCGTCGAGCGCAACCACCTCACCCTGCTGGCGCAGTCCGACGAGGGCTTTCGCAACCTCGTCAAGCTCTCCAGCGCCGGCTTCCTTCAGGGCCTGCAGCGCGGCAAGCCGTCGGTGGACATGGGCCTGCTGGCCGAGCACGCCGACGGCATCGTCGCGCTGACCGGCTGCCTGGCCTCCCGCTTTGCCAGCCGCCTCGGCGAGGACCGCGTCGACGAGGCGCGCGCCCACATCGACGACCTGATCAACGTCTTCGGCCCCGAGGACGTCTACGTCGAGGTCCAGAAGAACGGCATCGCCCTGCAGGACAAGGTCAACGAGCACGCGGTGCGGATCGCCCGCGAGGTCGGCCGGCCGCTGGTCGCCACGGGCGACGTGCACTACCTGCGCCGCGAGGACTACCACCACCACGCGGCGCTGCTGTGCGTGCAGACCAAGTCAACGCTCGCCGAGCCGAAGATGAGCTTCGACACCAACGAGTTCTTCCTGAAGTCCAACGAGGAGATGGCGACCGACTTCGCGGAGTGGCCCGAGGCGCTGGCCATGACACTGGAGATCGCCGAGCGCTGCGACACGACGATCGCGCTCGACCAACAGCTCATCCCGGGCTACCCGACGCCGGCCGGCGAGGGCGAGGCCGACTACCTGCGCTCGCTCGTCGAGGCGGGCCTGCGCACGCGCTACGGCGACCCCCCGCCGGCCGCCGCAATCGAGCGGATGAACTACGAGCTGGGCGTCATCGACAAGATGGGCTTCAGCGGCTACTTCCTGATCGTGTGGGACTTCGTCGACTGGGCGAAGTCCAACGGCGTCGCCGTCGGCCCTGGCCGTGGCAGCGCCGCCGGCTCGCTGGTCGCCTACTGCCTGAGCATCACGGACGTCGACCCGCTGCGCTACGACCTGCTCTTCGAGCGGTTCCTCAACCCCGAGCGTGTGTCGATGCCCGACATCGACATCGACTTCTCGGTCCGAGGGCGCGAGCGCGTCATGCGCTACGTGACCGCCAAGTACGGCACCGACCGGGTGGCGCAGATCGTCACCTTCGGCAAGATGTTCCCGCGGGCCGCCACCCGCGACGCCGCGCGCGTGCTCGGCCACGACTATGGCGTCGGCGACAGGCTGGCCAAGCTGATCCCCGACCCCCAGCAGGGCCGGCCGCCGAGCTTCGAGGACTGCCTGTCGGAGGGCTCCGAGCTTCGGGCCGCCTATGACGCCGACCCGACGGCCAAGCAGATCGTCGACGTGGCCAAGGGCCTCGAGGGCATCGTCCGCAACTCGTCGATCCACGCCGCCGCGGTCGTGATCGCCGACCGGCCGCTGACCGAGATCGTGCCGCTCCAGCTCGCCGACGCCGGCACCGGCGAGAACGGCGAGAAGATCTACCGCACCGTCACCCAGTTCTCCATGAAGCCCATCGAGGAGATCGGGCTGCTGAAGATGGACTTCCTGGGCCTGCGCAACCTCGACGTCATCGAGGACGCGCTGGACATCATCGGCCGCTCGGCCGGCACGCGGCCCGACATGACACGCCTGCCGCTCGACGACCCGGGCACCTACGAGATGCTGGCCCGCGGGGACTCTGTCGGCGTCTTCCAGTTCGAGTCCGAGGGCATGCAGGAGGCACTCAAGAAGGTCAAGCCGACCGAGTTCGACGACCTGGTCGCGCTCAACGCGCTGTACCGCCCGGGGGCGATGGACCAGATCGCGAACTACGCCCGCGGCAAGCGCGACCGCAACACGGTCTCGATACCCGACGAGCGTCTCGAGCCGATCATCGGTCCCACCTACGGCGTGACCCTCTACCAGGAGCAGGCGATGCTGATCGCCACCACGCTGGCCGGCTTCAGCGGCGCCAAGGCCGACGACCTGCGCAAGGCGATCGGCAAGAAGAACCGCGAGGCGATGGCCAAGCTCAAGCCCGAGTTCGTGGCCGGCTGCCAGGCCAACGGGGTCCAGCCGCACGTCATCGAGTCGCTGTGGACGACCAACGAGAAGTCGGCCGACTACAGCTTCAACAAGAGCCACGCCGCCTGCTATGCGCTGATCGCCTACCGCACCGCCTGGCTGAAGGCCAACTACCCGGCCGAGTACATGGCCGCGCTGATCAGCTCGGTCATGGACACGAAGGACAAGGTTCCGTTCTTCGTCAACCGGACCGAGCAGATGGGCATCGAGATCCTGCCGCCCGACGTCAACCTCTCCGACCACGAGTTCGTGGTCGTCGAGGGCAACATCCGCTTCGGGCTCGACGCCGTCAAGGGCGTCGGCTACCAGGCGGTCGAGGCGATCAAGGCCGCACGCGAGGAGGGCGGGGCGTTCACCTCGCTGTGGGACTTCTGCGCGCGGGTCGACTGCCGGGCCGTCAACAAGAAGGCGATCGAGGCGCTGATCAAGTGCGGCGCCTTCGGCTCGACCGGCGCGTCGCGCAAGGGCATGCTCGCCGTGCTCGAGCAGGCCCAGTCGGCCGGCCAGCAGGCCCAGCAGGACCTGGCCATCGGGCAGGGCTCGATCTTCGACCTGGCCATGGACAGCACCCCGGCCAATGGCGCGGCGGCGGCCTTCGCCGCGCCGGCGCACCCGGCGATCCCCGCCGAGGAGTTCGACCAGCACGAGCTGCTGGCCGCCGAGAAGGAGTCGATCGGCCTGTTCATCAGCGCGCACCCGCTCAAGGCGGTTCGCGAGGCCCTGCTCGAGAAGGTCGACGCGCCGCTGGTCGAGCTGGGCAAGCTCAAGGACGGCGAGTGGGCGACGGTCGGCGGGATCGTCACCCAGTCCAAGAAGATCCGCACGCGCAGCGGCTCGACGATGGCCTTCGCGACGCTCGACGACCTCGAGGGCCAGGTCGAGATCCTGATGTTCGAGAAGACGCTGGCCGAGTACGAGGCCGTGCTCGCCGTCGACGAGGTGGTGCTGGTGCGCGGGCGCATCGACCACAAGGACCGCGACAAGACCTGCGTCGTCGTGCAGTCGGCCGAGGCCTTCCGGCCGTCCACCGCACAGGTGCAGGCCGCGCGCGACGCCGCCGCGCTCAAGAGCATCGGCCCCGAGCCGGTCAAGGTGAGCCTGCACGCCGGGCAGTTCGCGGCGACGATCATCGACGAGCTCAAGCACGTGCTGGAGAACTTCCCGGGGGAGAGCGAGGTCGTCCTGGACATCCTCACCGCCGAGGGCGCGCGCACGCTGCGCCTCGGCCCGTCCTACCGGGTCGCCCCGACGCCGTCGCTGCGCGCCGAGCTGGCCAACATCCTGGGGCCGGCGGCGCTGCAGGCGCCCCAGGCTCAGGCCGCCTGAGCCCCGCCGGTCAGGCGCGGCTGACCGCGCGTACGCGCAGGTCGCGGGGCGCGCCCGCCGCCTTCAGCCGCTTGGCGCGGCCGGCGACGAACCCGTCGTCCTTCAGCCGCTCCCAGGTTGGCTCGGAGACGAGCACCTCGCCGCCCCTGGCCTGCTCGGCCACGCGGGCGGCGATGTTGACATCGACGCCGAGGTAGTCGCGGCCCAGCCGTCGCGGGCGCCCGTGGTGCACGCCGGCGCGCATCCGCGGCTGGTGGCCCTCCACGGCGATGCCGGCTAGCGCCTCCTGGGCGTCGAGCGCCGCTTCCACGGCGTCCTGCGGAGCGTCGAAGGCCGCCATCACGCCGTCGCCCAGACGCTTGACGATCGTGCCGCCGCCCGCGAAGAACGCGGTCTCGACGGCGTCTCCGACCTCGCGCAACAACTCGAGCGCCGCCTCGTCGCCGGCCTGCAACGCCCAGCTCGAGAACCCGACGAGGTCGGTGAAGACGATCGTCACCGGCTGGTCGCCGCGGCCGCGGCCTGCCGACTCGGCCAGCGACTGCCAGACCTGCAGCGCGCCCAGGCCGGCTTCGTGCAGTGCGCTCGGCCGGTCGGGCTCGAGCGCCGAGACGCCGCGGGCCAGCAGCGAGGCCGGGCTGTTCTCCGCCGTCGACAGCCGGTCGCCGAAGCGCGCGTCGCCGGGAACGCGTCGGCGCAGGCGCTCGATCGCGCCGAGCACGGCCGGGTGCGAGTCCACCCGCACCGCCGTCTCGCGCAACCGCGCGAGCCTGCCGCGCGCCGCCGCGTCGCGAGCGCTTCCGGCGTCGATCTCTTCGGCCATTGGCGGCAGCCTAGACCGCTCACGACGCCACGTTCGCGTCCCTACACAGTCGCAACTGAACTGTTGCGTTTGGTGTAGCCTCGCGCCCCGCGACCCCCCCGCTCTACCGCTGGACCGGGGGTGGGGGGGTCGCGCTTTTGTCAGGGTGTGCTCAGGCTCGCGCCTTCAGGCCCTCGCGGCGCAGCCGGAACATCGCGTCGACGTCCTCGCGCTCGGCCTGCTTGCCCCCGAACCCGGGGCCCTCGAAGATCACCGGCAGGCCCTCGAAGCGCGGCTCGGACAGGAACGCCGCGCACCCCGCCTCTCCGAGCTCGCCGGTGCCCAGCGGCGCGTGACGATCGACGTTCGAGCCCAGCGCCGTCTTGGAGTCGTTGACGTGCAGTGAGCCGATCCGGTCGGCGCCGATCAGCGCGACGCACTCGTCGAGCGTCTCCGTCAACCCGTCGGCCGTGCGCACGTCGAAGCCGCTGGCGTAGAGATGACACGAGTCCAGGCACAGGCCAAGCCGGTCGTCGCCGCCGGCGGCCTCGAACAGCGCGGCCAGCTCGGTGAACGAGCGGCCCAGCGTCGCGCCCGAGCCCGCGGTGTTCTCGAGGTGCAGCGGGCAGGCGTCGCTGTCGGCCAGCGCCTCGCGGATCACGGCGCCGGCGCGGACGATCGCCTCGCCGACGTCCCCGGTCTTCGCCGACCCGGCGTGGAGCACGACGCCGCGGGCGCCGAGCTGATCGCCGGCCTGCAGCGCCAACGTCAGCGCCGTCAGCGACTTCTCGCTGATCTCCGGATCCTCCGAGGCGCAGTTGATCAGGTAGATCGCGTGGATGACCAGGTCCTGGATCGGCGACGCGGCGAGCGCCTCGCGATAGGCCTCGAGCTCGTCGTCCTTGTAGAGCCGACCCTTCCACGCCCGCGGGCTCTGGTTGAAGATCTGGATCGCCTCGCAGCCGAGGGCCTCGCCGCGGGCGATGGCGTTGGCCGGACCGCCGGCGGGGGAGACGTGGGCACCGATGAGCATGGACATAGAGTCCTAGCGCAATGCGTGTTCGCTTCGCCCCCAGCCCCACCGGCCAGCTGCACGTGGGCGGCGCCCGCGCCGCGCTCTACAACTGGCTGACCGCCCGCAAGGAGGGCGGCACGTTCGTCCTGCGCATCGAGGACACCGACCGCGAGCGCTCGACGCCCGAGAACGTCGAGCAGATCCTCGACGCACTGCGCTGGCTGGATCTCGACTACGACGAGGGCCCCATCTCCCAGGTCGCGCGCTCGGATCGCCATGAGGAGCTGCTGCAGCGGCTGCTGGCCGACGGGAAGGCCTACCGGACGACCGCGACCGCCGAGGACGTCAAGGCCTACAAGGAGCAGCACGGGGCCGACCGCGGCTTCCGCGGGCAGGCCGAGGCCGAGGGCGCCGTGCGGCTGCGGGTACCCGACGACGGTGAGACCGTCGTGCACGACCTGATCCGCGGCGACACGACGTTTCGCCACACCCACCTCGACGACCCGGTGATCGCCCGCAGCGACGGCACCGCGCTCTACAACTTCGCGGTCGCGGCCGACGACATGGACGCGCAGATCACGCACGTCATCCGCGGCGAGGACCATCTCTCCAACACGCCCAAGCAACTGCTGGTCTACGAGGCGCTGGGCGCGCAGCCGCCGGTGTTCGCGCACCTCCCGCTGCTGCACGGGCCCGACGGCAAGAAGCTCTCCAAACGGCACGGCTCGGCGTCGGTGCAGGAGCTGCGCGACGCCGGCTACCTTCCCGAGGCGGTCGTCAACTACCTCGCGCTGCTCGGCTGGGGCGACGAGGACGACGAGACGATCATCCCGCGCGACGAGCTCGTCCGGCGCTTCAGCATCGAGCGCGTGTCCCGCAACCCGGCGCGCTTCGACGAGCAGAAGCTGCGCTGGATGAACGGGCGCTACCTGCGCGAGCTGTCCACCGACGAGCTGACTCGGCGCCTGGAGGAGTTCACCGGCCGCACCGGGCTGCGGCCGGCGGTGGAGATCTCACGCGAGAAGGTGCAGACGCTGGCCGAGTTCTGGCCGCTGGCAGGCTTTCTCTTCGACGGCCCCACCGACGACCCGGCGGCACGCGAGAAATGGCTCGACGAGGACGGTCTGGGGGCGCTGGCCGAGGCGCGCGAGGCGATCGCCCAAACCGACCCGTTTGACGCCGAGCAGCTCGAAACGGCACTCCGGAACGTGGTTCAAAGGCGTCATGCCAAACCGCGTGACGTCTACCAGCCGGTCCGGGTGGCGATCGCCGGAACCCCAGTATCTCCGGGAATTTTCGAGAGCCTGACGGTCCTCGGACGCGACGAGTCGCTGCGCCGCATCGATGCGGCTTTGACGAAGTGACTCAATCATCCGTCCAGTCCTGCCGATAAGGAGGTCAACCACGGCTTTCCGTCCTTCCGGCGGGCGCCTGCACATCGCCCCCGGTTATGTCCAAGGAAGAGAACCCACCCATGAGCGAGACCGTCCAGCAGCTTCGTCCGAACGCGGGCACCGACAACACCCAGGGTGTCCAGCGCCGCCACAACGAGGGACACGGCCGTCGGCTGACAGCCGCGTTCGAGGCGCTCGAGGCGTTCCCCGCGCTGGCCGAGTCGCGCAACCGGCTCCTGCGGCTCGTCAAGGCCGAGCGCGTCAGCGCCGGCGACGTGGTCGCCGCTGTCGAGTCCGACGTCGCGCTGGTCATCAGTGTCCTGCGCCTGGCCAACCAGGTCGAGGGCAAGTCCCGCGGCAAGGTCGAGTCGATCGTCAAGGCCGTCGAGCTCCTCTCGCCCGAGGCCGTGCAGTCGCTGGCCACCCGCGCCCGCACCTTCGACTTCTTCGAGCGCAGCGCCGTCTGGGACGCCGCGCCCGAGCGCTTCCGCCTGCACGGCGTCGCCACGCAGCGCGCCGCCGAGCGGCTGGCCATCGAGGCCGGCTACGAGGACCGCGACCGCCTGATGGTCACCGCGCTGCTGCACGACATCGGCAAGCTCGTCCTGATCCACGCCTACCCGGGCTACCCCGCCCAGGTCCACCAGGGTGCTCGCACCCCGGAGGAGCGCATCCATCGCGAGCGCCGCGAGCTCGGCGTCGACCACGCTCTGGTCGGCGGCGTCCTGGCTCGTCGCTGGGGCCTGCCCAAGGCCGTCGCGTCGGTCATCGAGCGTCACCACTCCGACGACTCGTCGCCCGAGGCGGCGTTCGTCCGGCTGGCCGACATGCTCGCCCACTACGCGCAGGGCCAGGCGATCTCGCCCAGCGAGCTGCTGAAGACCGCGCGCGTCGTCGGGCTCGGCCCGGCCGAGTTGCGCAGCGTGATGTTCGATCTGCCCTACCCGGCCACGGGCCGCCAGCGCCAGGTCGATCCCTGCCCGCTGTCCTCCCGCGAGGTCGAGGTGCTCAGGCGGCTGGCCGAGGGCAAGGTCTACAAGCAGATCGCGCTCGAGCTCAACCTTTCGACCTCCACCGTCCGCACCCACCTCCACAACATCTACGGCAAGCTCGGCGCCGTCGACCGCGCGCAGGCCGTCCTCCTCGCGACCGAGCGCGGCTGGCTGTAGGCCACTTCTCCTGTCGTCCCACTGGTCGCCGCCCGCGTTCGTCCGCTCCCCGAGGAGCGAGCGAACGCGGGCGGCGGCGTTTCTGCCGCCGGTCGCTGTGGCGGCTAGCGGATCTCGGTCGGGGCGTCGGTCGAGACGCGCTCTCGGTTGAAACGTGGGTCGCGCTCGGCGCTGACCGACTCGACCTCGACCGTCCGTACCCACCTCCACAACATCTACGGCAAGCTCGGCGCCG
>JAWVFY010000141.1:0-11736 GCA_033855575.1 Solirubrobacteraceae bacterium | reverse complement strand
AGGCCCTGCAGCGGGACCAGCACCTCGCGCAGGCGGTCGATGCCCGGGTGGGTGGGGTTCGTCTTCGGATGGCGGTCGACGCCCTGCCAGGACGGCAGGAACGCCGCGAGCTCGCGCTGGTCGGTCGCCTCGATCTCCTTGCGCAGCACCGCCAGCGACGCCCGGCGCAGGCGCCGCAGGACCTCGTTGTCGCACCATTCGCGTTCGGTGCCGCCGGGGCGCAGCTCGCCGCGCACGAGGTCGCCGTTGCGCTCAAGCTGCTTGAGCGTGACCTCGGGGTCGACGAGGTAGCGGGCGCGGACGTCGGCCGTCGTGAACGGCCCGTGGGTCCGGGCATAGCGGGCCATGAGCCGGGTCATGGCGTCGTCGACCTCGGCCAGGAACACCTCGGGCAATCCGCCGGGCGGCACGACGCCCAGCGCGTCGCGGTACAGCCCGGCGTCGTCGGCCGCGATCCACCGCGGCTCGCCACCGACGCGCACGCCGATCGCCCGGCGCTCGTCCTGAAGCGTGGCCAGCAGGGCCGCTGCGTCGACGCCGTCGATCGTGCGGGCCTGCGCCTCGGCCGTCGTCAGGTCGCCCAGGCGTCGCAGTACGTCGGCCAGCGCGTCGCGCGTCTCGGCCCGCGTCTGGTCGGAGCGGTGCTGGAGGTGGGCCTCGACCTGCTCGAGCGCGTCGGCGTCGATCAGCTCGCGCAGCTCCTCCTGGCCCAGCAGCTCGCGCAGCAGGTCGCGGTCGAGCGACAGCGCCGCCGCCCGCCGCTCGGCGTTGGGCGTGTCGCCCTCGTACATGTAGCTGGCGACGTAGTCGAACAGCAGCGACGACGCGAACGGGGAGGCGGTCGCCGTCTCGACCTCGACCAGCGAGCGCTCGCGGCGGTGCAGCGAGCGCAGCAGCTCCTGCAGCCCCGGCAGGTCCAGGACGTCTTGCAGGCACTCGCGGTAGGTCTCGAGGATGATCGGGAAGTCGGCGTAGCGCTTGGCGACCTCCAGCAGCGTCTGGGACTTCAGCCGCTGCTGCCACAGCGGCGTCCGGCGGCCCGGCCAGGCGCGCGGGATCAGCAGCGCGCGGCCGGCGTTCTCGCGGAAGCGCGCGCCGAACAGGGCGCTGCCCGCCAGCTCGGAGACGATCGCGTCCTCGACCTCGTCGGGGTCGAGCAGCACGAGGTCGGCGCCCGGAGCTTCGTCGGCATCGGGCAGGTGGACGATGATCCCGTCGTCAGACCAGATCGCGTCGGATTCCAGCCCGAGCTCGTCGCGGATGCGCTTGGAGAGCGCGAGCCCCCACGCCGCGTGCACACGGCCGCCGAACGGCGAGAGGACGCACAGGCGCCAGTCGCCGATCTCGTCGCGGAAGCGCTCGACGACGATCGTCCGGTCCGACGGGATGACGCGCGTGGCCGCCTGCTGCTCGCGCAGGAAGTCCAGGAGGTTGCGTGCGGCGAGCGGGTCGAGGTCGTAGTCGGCTTCGAGCGTCTCGGGGGTCTGGTCGACCGCCCAGCGCGAGAACTTCCCGAGCTCCTCGCCGAGCTCCTTCGGCCGCCCGACGCTGTCGCCCTTCCAGAACGGGACGGCTCCGGGATGCCCGGGTGCCGGCGTGACGATCACGCGGTCGCGGCCGATCTCCTCGATCCGCCAGGTCGACGCGCCGAGCAGGAACGTCTGGCCCGCCCGCGCCTCGTAGACCATCTCCTCGTCGAGCTCGCCGACGCGGCGGCCGTCCGGCAGGACGACGGCGTACAGCCCGCGGTCGGGGATCGTGCCCGCGTTGGCGATCGCCAGCTGGCGCGCGCCCTTGCGGGCGCGGATCGTGCCGCCGACGCGGTCCCAGACGATGCGCGGGCGCAGCTCGCCGAACTCGGCGCTCGGGTAGCGCCCGTCGAGCATGTCGAGCACGTTCTCGAGCAGGGGACGCGGGAGCTCGGCGTAGGAGTGCGTCCGCGTGACCAGTGCGAACAGGTCATCGATCGCGATCGGATTGTCGTCCTCCCGCGCGGCGGTGATGGCCACGATCTGCTGGGCCAGGACGTCGAGCGCGTTGCGCGGCACGACCGTCGACTCGATGCGGCCCTCGCGCATGAGCTTGACGACGACGGCGCTCTCGAGCAGGTCAGCGCGGAACTTGGGGAAGATCCGGCCTTTGGAGACATCGCCCACGCCGTGGCCGGCGCGGCCGATGCGCTGCAACCCGCGCGAGACCGACTTCGGCGACTCGACCTGCAGCACGAGGTCCACGGCGCCCATGTCGATGCCCAGCTCGAGCGACGAGGTCGCCACCAGGCACGGCAGCTCGCCGGCCTTGAGCATCTCCTCGACGACGAGCCGTTCCTCGCGGGCCAGAGAGCCGTGGTGGGCCCTCGCCACGTCCCTGGGGGTGCCGGAGGCCACCTTGGGGCCGCCGGGGGCGGGCCCCCCATCCTGATTCGCCAGTTCGTTCAGCCGCAGCGCCAGGCGCTCGGCGCCACGGCGGTTGTTGACGAAGACGATCGTCGAGCGATGCTCGCGGACGAGCCGCAGCAGCTCGGGGTAGATCGCCGGCCAGATCGAGCGGCGGGTGGCCTCGCCGCCGGCGAGGGGATCCAGGGGATCGCCGGACACGCCGGCGTCGGGCTCGACCATCGACTCGACCGGCACGTGGATCTTGATGTCGAGGTCCTTGCGCACGCCGGCGTCGACGATCCGGCAGGTGCGCCGGGGGCCCACCATGAACCGGCCGACCTCCTCGAGCGGGTTCTGCGTCGCGCTCAGGCCGATGCGCTGGATCGGTTGGGACGAGTTGTCCTCCAGCCGCTCCAGGGTCAGCGCGAGGTGCGAGCCGCGCTTGGTCGCCGCCACCGCGTGGATCTCGTCGACGATGACCGTCTCGACCTCGGTCAGCGCCTCGCTGGCCTGCGAGGTGAGCATCAGGTACAGCGACTCGGGCGTCGTGATGAGGATGTCGGGCGGCGTGCGCCGGATGGCCATCCGGTCCTTCTGGCTGGTGTCACCGGTGCGGACCGCCACGGTCACGTCGGCGCCGACGCCCCGCAGCGGCGCGCGCAGGTTGCGCTCGATGTCGTAGCTGAGCGCCTTGAGCGGCGAGATGTAGACGACGCGCGTCTTGGCCTCGGTGCGCGGTTGCGCCGCCAGCCGGTCGATCGCCCACAGGAACGCGGCCAGCGTCTTGCCCGATCCAGTCGGCGCGCTGATGAGCACGTGCTCGCCCGACGCGATCGCCGGCCAGGCCTGGGCCTGCGCCGCGGTGGGCGCCTCGAAGGCGCCGGCGAACCAGTCACGGACCGCTGGTGTGAACTGATCGAGCGCCACGCTTCCAGACTACGCAACACCGGCGGCGCCCAGCCGTTGTGTCTGAGGTGCGCGCGCTGGTCCTCATCCTGGCTGCCGTCTTCCCCGCGACCGCGCGCGCGGCTGACGTCGTGGCGCTGGACGCACCGACGCCGGTCAGCGCCTACGGCGGGCGCCTGTTGTGGAGCCAGCGCAACGCGCAGGGCGCGTTCCGGCTCTACACCAGGGCCAGGGGCGTGACCGCGCGCGTCCCGGTGCCGGCGCGACGCGTGGCCTTCGACGCGGACCTGGGACCCAATGTCGCCCACCACGTCGCGGCCGTCTACTCGCGCTGCCGTCAGGACCCGCCTCCGACCTCGGGCTTCGGTGCGCCGGCGCTCTACAACCGCGGCCGGGGGTGCGATATCTACGAGTACGACTTCGCCACCGGCACCGAGCGTCGACTCGCCGCGGTCAGCTCGCCGGTCGCCACCGAGGCGTGGCCCAGCATCTGGCGAGCGCGGATCGTCTTCGAGCGCGTCTACGACGCCCGGCGCAACACGCCCTTCCTCTACACGCAGGTCCTCGGGACCCGCGGCGGATCTCGGCGCCTGCCGGCCGGCCCGGCGGGCCAGTCGGGGGTCTCGCATGTCACCGGGCTGGACCTGCGGGGCCGGCGGGCGGCGTTCGCCTGGACCTTCGAGGGCCACGCGGAGGGGCTCGACACGGAGATCCGGCTCGACACGATCGGTCAGGGCGCGCGGGTCGTCGCTCACCAGCGCGGCGGCGGGCTCACGCAGGTCGTGCTGGGTGCGCCGGCCCTGGACGACCGGTTCGTCTCCTGGGCGCAGAGCTGCTGGGGCGATTCGAGCGGATGCCCGCAGCGCCACTGGCTGGTCCGCCAGCCCATCGGCGGCGGCACCGTCGAGCGGGCACCGTCCCCGGCCCACGTCGTCTGGCAGGCGCGCGACGGGGGCCAGACCTACGTCCTGCAGGACATCCAGCTCAACGGCATGTGCATGAGCGATCCGCCCGCCGGGCCGACGTGCACGCTGCGCACGGCCGCGCCGCACTACGGCTGACCGAGGCCGGCCAGGTCCCTGGCGCGCCGCAGGACGGCGTCGAGCATGTCCTCGGTCAGGACACCGGTGAACGTGTTCTGCTGGCTGGGGTGAAAGCAGCCCAGCAGCGTCCAGGCGCCGACCACGGCCTCGGCGCCGTGGGCGAACTTGGGCCGCGGCCGGGTCGGGAAGCCCGCGGCGGCGAAGAGGCGCAGCGCGGCGTCCCAGCCGAACGCGCCCAGGCAGACGACGACGCTGATCGCCGGCAGCAGCTCGAGCTCGGCCTGGGTCCAGGGCAGGCACCGGTCGCGCTCGGCGGGCAGCGGCTTGTTGGCCGGCGGCGCGCAGCGGACCGCCGCGGTGAGCCAGGCGTCGTGCAGCGCCAGGCCGTCGCCCCGGTGCGTCGAGGTCGGCTGGTTGGCAAAGCCGGTGCGGTGCAGCGCGGCGAACAGGAAGTCGCCCGAGCGGTCGCCGGTGAACACACGGCCCGTGCGGTTGGCGCCGTGGGCGGCGGGGGCCAGCCCGAGCAGCAGCACGCGCGCGGCGGGGTCGCCGAAGCCCGGGATCGGCCGGCCCCAGTACTCCTGGTCGGCGAAGGCGGCGCGCTTGACGCTGGCGACCTCCTCGCGCCAGGCGACCAGGCGCGGGCAGGCACGGCAGGCGGTGACGCGCTGCTCGAGCCCGGCGAGCGCGTCTATCGCTCGCCCTGCTCGAGCACGCCGGCCACGACGCGCTCGATGACCGGCTCGAGGTCGCGGATGTCGGCCGGCTGCCCGGTCCGGAGCTGCCGCGACGCCAGCTCCATGATCGCCCCGACGATCGCGTAGGCGTCCTCGGGCGAGGCGAAGCGCGGCGCCCCGTAGCTCTCGTGCGCGCGCTCGTTCTCGGCGAGCAGGAAGTCGCCGAAGGCCTGGAGCATCTCGTCGCGCTTGGCGGCGCCGACCGGCCCGGCGCCGATCACGTCGACCATGACCACCCGCGCCATCTCGGGGAACATCGCCAGGCCGGCCAGGAAGGCGTGCACGCGGGCGTGGACCCGGGCCTCGAAGTTCTCCTCGGCCACCGTGGCCGCCGCGGCCACCGACATCCGGCTGGCCTCGCCGGCGGCCTCGGTCAGCGCCAGGATGCACTCCTCCTTGTTGGCGAAGTGCTCGTAGAAGGTCGCCTTGGACATGCCGGCCTCGCGGCTGATCGACTCGGCGCTGGCCTCGGCGTAGCCCACCTTGGAGAACACACGGGCCGCCGCCTCGAACAGGCGCTGGCGCTGCACACCGAGCCGCACCTCCAGCGGCGGCGCATGCCGCCCGCGCGGCACCGTCACGTGATCCTCTGCCATCCCGCTAACCAGGCTATCTGTCGCGTAGGCTGTGCGTCCATGCGCCTGCGCGCCGCCGCCCTCCCCCCGATCGTCCTCGCCGTCGCCCTGATGGCGCCGGGCGCCTGCGGCCAGTCGGGCAGCTCCGACACGAGCAAGTTCTCGGGGCCCAGCAAGAACGTCGCCCAGCGGGTCTACGACCTACGCGACGCCGTGGCCAAGCGCGACCAGACCAAGATCTGCGACACGTACTTCACAGCGGCGCTGCGCACCAAGCTGGCGGCCCTGGCCAAGACCGACCGGCGCGGCAGCACCTGCCCCGACCAGCTCAAGGACTCGCTGCAGGACGTCGACTCCACCGACCTCACCGTCCAGAAAGTCACGATCACCGGATCCGACGCCACGGTCACCTACAAGACCAACGTCACCAGCGGCCCCGACCCGATCGACACGCTGCACCTGACCAACCAGCAGGGCTGGCGGGTCTCGCAGCTGCCGTAGGCCTGGCCCGCTAACCGAGCGAGCGCCCGTACTGGCGCTCGTAGTACTCGCGGTAGTCGCCGGAGCGGATCGGCTCCCACCAGGCGGTGTTGTCGCGGTACCACGCGACGGTCCGCTCGAGGCCCTCGGCAAAGCGGACCTTGGGCTCCCAGCCCAGGGCGCGGACCTTGTCGGAGCTCAGCGAGTAGCGGCGGTCGTGGCCGGGGCGGTCGGTGACGTACTCGATCAGCGAGTCGTCGCCGCCGGTCAGCTCGATGATCCGTCGCACGACGTCGAGGTTGGCGCACTCGTCGGGCCCGCCGACGTTGTAGACCTCGCCGGGCAGGCCGTGGGCCAGGGTGTGGCCGATGCCCGCCGCGAAGTCCTCGACGTAGATCCAGTTGCGGACCTGCATCCCGTCGCCGTAGACGGGCAGGTGGTCGCCGTGCAGCGCGTTGAGGACCATCAGCGGGATCAGCTTCTCGGGGTACTGATAGGGCCCGTAGTTGTTCGAGCCGCGGCAGATCAGCGCCTCGGTGCCGTAGGTGTGGAAGTAGGAGGCGACGAGCAGGTCGGCGCCGGCCTTCGTCGCGCTGTAGGGCGAGGACGGCGCCAGGGGGGAGGACTCGGTGAACGTTCCCTCCTCGATCGAGCCGTAGACCTCGTCGGTCGAGACGTGGACGTAGCGCACGCCCGCCTCGCGGACCGCCTCGAGCAGCACCCACGTGCCGACCGCGTGGGTCTGCACGAAGGCGTCGGGCTGAGCGATCGAGCGGTCGACGTGGGTCTCGGCGGCGAAGTTGACCACGGCGTCCGCGCCCTCCAGGGCACCGCGGACCGCCGCGGCGTCCTCGATGCCGGCGACGATCAGCTCGGCGTCCAGGCCGGCCAGGTTCTCGCGCCGGCCGGCGTAGGTCAGCTTGTCGAGCACCACGACCTCGTCGCCGTGCTCGGCCAGGCGCTGGCGCACGAAGTTCGAGCCGATGAACCCGGCCCCGCCGCAGACGAGCAGCCTCATGCGCTCCCGCGCTCCCGGAGGTAGGCCGCGACGTGCTCGGCCCACGGCGGCAGCGTCAGCGCGCCGTCGCGCTCGCTGCCCAGGACGCTCCAGGCGGGGCGCGGTGCGGGGCGGGGGAACTCCTCGCTGGTGACGGGGACGACCGCGCATTCCGCGCCGGCCACCCGGAAGACCTCGGTCGCCAGCTCGCTCCAGCTGCACCGCCCGCCGCCGGCGAGGTGGTGGATGCCCTCCGCGCGCCGCTCGGCGATCTCGACCAGCGCCGGGGCCAGGTACCCGGTCCACGTCGGGCAGCCGACCTGATCGCCGACGACCCGGACCTCGTCGCGCTCGGCCGTCAGCGCGAGCATGGTGTCGACGAAGTTCTTGCCACCCGCCCCGAACAGCCACGCGGTGCGCACGATCGCGCACTCGGTGCCGATGTCCTGGACGGCGTACTCGCCCAGCAGCTTGGTCCGCCCGTAGGCGCCCTTCGGCGCCGGCTCGTCGGACTCCACGTAGGGGCGGTCGCCGTCGCCGGCGAAGACGTAGTCGGTCGACACCGCCACCACGAACGCGCCGTTGAGCCCGGCGGCGGCGGCGACGTTGCCGGCCGCCTCCATGTTCACGCGCAGGGCGATGTCCTCCTGGGCCTCGGCGCCGTCGACGTCGGTGTAGGCGGCGCAGTGGATCACCGCGTCGGGTTGCCGCTCGCCCATGAAGTCAAAGACGGCCTGCGCGTCGGTGAGGTCGAGCTCGGGCAGGTCGATCCCGGTCACGTCATGGCCCCGCTCGCTTGCCGCCGTCACGACCCGGTGGCCGAGCATGCCCTTCGCGCCGGTCACGAGAAGGACCACTAGAGGATCCCGATCTCCGAGTTGTCGCCCACCATGAAGCGGTAGGCCCGGGGCTGGCGCTCGCCGCGGCCGATCTTCACGTTGCGCCCGAGCAGCGAGGCCTCCATGCGCCCGTCGAGGCCGATGACCGAGGCGCCCGACAGCAGGATCGAGTGCTCGACCTCGGCCCGCTCGATGACGCAGTCCTCCCCGATCGCCGTGTAGGGGCCGATGTAGCAGTCGACCAGCCGTGCGCGGGCGCCGATGATCGCCGGGCCGCGGACGCGGCAGCGCTGCAGGACGGCGCCGGCTTCGATGACCACCCGGCCCTCGGCGTTGGAGTCGACCATCTCGCCGTCCAGGCGCGCCACCACGCTGTCGAGGATCAGCCGGTTGGCCTCGAGCATGTCCTCCAGGCGCCCCGTGTCCTTCCACCAGCCGCGGACGATGTGTGGCTCGACCCGCAGGCCGCCGTCGACCATGTGCTGGATCGCGTCGGTGATCTCGAGCTCGCCCCGCGGCGACGGCTCGATGGCGCGGGCGGCGGCGTGGATGGCCTTGGTGAACATGTACACGCCGACCAGCGCGAGGTCGGTCTTGGGCTCGGGCGGCTTCTCGGCCAGCCGGACCACGCGGCCGTCCTCGAGCTCGGCCACCCCGTAGTGCTGAGGGTCGGCGACGGGCGTCAGCAGGATCAGGGCGTCGGGGGCATTGGCCCGGAAGGCGTCGACGAGCTCGCGCATCCCGCCCTGGAGCAGGTTGTCGCCCAGGTACATGACGAACGGGCTCTCGCCGAGGAACGGCTCGGCGGTCAGGACGGCGTGAGCCAGCCCGGCGGGCTCGTCCTGGACGATGTAGGTGATGCTGACCCCGAAGGCGGTGCCGTCGCCGGCGGCCTCGCGGATCTCGTCGCCGGTCTCGGGGGCGATGATGATCCCGATGTCCTCGATCCCGGCTTCGGCCATCGCCTCGATCCCGTAGAAGAGCACGGGCTTGTTGGCCACCGGCACGAGCTGCTTGGCCGAGGTGTGGGTGATGGGGCGCAGGCGCGTGCCCCGCCCCCCCGAGAGGATCAGGCCCTTGAGCGCAGCCATGGGGCCCGAGGCTAGTAGACGCCGCCGAGCTTAAGGTGATCCCAGGTGGCGCGGCGGCGTTCGACGAACTGCAGGACGACCCGCTTGGGCGCCTGCGCGGCGACCATCTCCGTGGCCCGATTGCCCGCGTAGCGCTCGAAGAGGTCCTCGCCGAAGGCCTGGACGAGCGCGATGTCGCGGTGGATGACCGTGTCGCACTCGAGCATCACGCCCCGCAGCTCCTGGTACTCCGTGCCGGCCTCCACCTGGAGCGTTGCTCGCGGATCGCGCTCGAGGTTGACGACCTTCTGGGACTTGCCGTAGGTCCACGCCCAGATCTCACCTTCGCGCACGAGGTACCACAGCGGCATCAGGTGCGGCCAGCCGCGTGGGCCGAGCGTGGCGCAGGTCACCACACGCCGGGACTCGAGGAACTCGAGCACCTCGGCCTCGCTCATCTCGATCTGCTGCCGGCGACTCACGCAGCGCGACAGTACTGGACCGTCTACCCCCGATGGCGCGGACGGAAACGGTCAGCGGGCGGCTGCGGGCTGGCGCAGCCGCTGGGCCGCGGCCTCGACGGCCGCGCGGGCGTCGGCGGGCTCCAGGACGACGGCGTCACCGGCCTCCTTGAGCACCTCGCGCACCAACCAGTCCGTCCCGGCGAAGGCCAGCTCGACGACCACGGAGCCGTCGGCGAGGTTGTCGGCCACCGCGCGCTCCTCGCGGGCCCAGCGCGCCCGTTCGGGCGAGATCCACACGCGGGCGCGCCGCGAGGCGGGGACCTCCCCGGTCCGCGGCCAGCCGTCGACGTCGGCCGCCGGGTCGACCTCCGGGCGCGGCTTGTAGCGGTCGGAGAGCGCCTCGGCGGACTTCACGCGGTCCAGCCGGAAGTGCCGCACGTCGTCGCGCGACGGGTCGAAGCACGCGACGTACCAGCCCTCGCGGCCGTTGATCAGCGCGTAGGGCTCGACGGTGCGTTCGATGAACTCGTCCTCGTTGGGCTTGTAGTACTCCAGCCGCAGCAGCCGGCGCCCCGCGATCGCCTGGGACACCACGCGCGCTACGTTGGAGTCGTCGCCACCGCCCGCGGCGACCTGCAGGCCCTGCTCCATCGGGTCTGAGCCCAGCGCGGCGACGATCTTCTCCCGCGCCGAGGTCAGCGATCCCTCCGGGAGGTGCTCGCCGATGAGGTCGATGGCGGCGACGAGCGCCTTGGCCTCGACCGGCAGCAGCCGCGCGGGGCGGGCGAAGTTGTCGGAGTACGGCTCGGGGTCGACCTCGATCGTGCCGTCGTCGTGCACCTCGGCATAGAGCACGTAGGAGCCGCCGCCGAAGTTCACGACGTTGAGGACGTTGACGTCCTCGAGCAGCTCCGCGTGGGAGATCTGCAGGCGCTCGCAGACCTCGGCCGCGTTGAGCAGTTCCCCTGCGCGCCCCGCCTCGATCAGGATCGACGCGAGCGTCACCAGCCGGGCGAAGCGCTCGGGCCGGATGCCGGCCTCGCGCTTGGACGAGCCCGCCGGCTCCGGTGCCGGCTCGGCAGCGGCGGCCGCCGCAGCGCGTGACCGCGACGGCTTGGCGATCTCGAAGGTCTCGGCGTGCCGATCGACGAGCGACCCGATGCGCTCGCCCACCTCGGCGACGAGCTCCTCGGGGCCCTCGATCGTGACGTGCTCGGCCAGCGGCAGCACGAAGCTGGCCATCTGGCGCAGGTTGGCGTACTCGGTACGGAACGTGACCGTCCCGTCGTCGTGGCGCTCCACGTCGCCGAAGTGGCCGTAGTGGCGCTCGATCTGCCACGCGATGCGCTCGGAGATCCGCAGCTCCGCGGTGCCCAGGGTGTCGCCGAACTGCCAGGCGGCGCGGTGGGCGTACTCGCGCGGGTCGAAGTCGGTCGGCCGCTTGAAGTCGTGCTCGGCCTTGGTGGCGTAGGCCACCTTGCCGCGGATGCGCGAGAGCCGGAAGACCCGCAGCGCACCGCGCTCGTGCGAGTGGCCCAGGAGATAGAACTGGCCGCCCTGGAAGAGCAGGTGGTAGGGGTCGACCTTGCGGGCGCCCTCGGCGTCGCGCTCCATCGTGTAGTAGTCGAAGGTGATCGTCTTGTTGCGGAAGATCGCCGTCTCGACCTTGGCCAGGCGAGCCGACAGCTCGTGGCCGCCCGCCGACCCGGTGATGCCCAGCGCGACGCCCTGCTGGGCCGGGGCGTTGAGCGGGCTGGGGCGCCCCCAGGTGATCTGCTGGAGCGCGAGGCGCAACGGCTCGGCGTAGGCGAACTCGCCGTCGAGCAGCGACAGCGCCGTCTGCAGCGCCGCCAGCTCGGCGTCGGTGAAGGCGATGGCGGGCAGGTGGAAGTTCTCGGGCCGCAGGGAGTAGTTCTCCTGCTCGGCCTGCCCGTCGGCCGGCCGGTCGACGGTGAGCTGGATGCTCAGGGCGTCGAGCTCGGCCCGGTCGGCGTAGAACCTGCGCGCGAACGCGTCCTCGTTCATCCCGGAGTAGCCCTCGACGTCGCGTCGGATCTCCAATGCGGTCACGGGGCGGCGCTCAGCCATCAGATACGAGATCAGCGACAGCTGCCGGATCAGCTTCTCGGTGTCCTTGGCCATCATCCGAGGTTATGACCAAGTCGGGCGCGATGGGACCGACGTTGCGGTCTGCGCTCGCTCTTTGCAGCTTTTGATGGCTGCCGATGGACGCTACGTCACCTGCAA
>JAWVFY010000140.1:0-3026 GCA_033855575.1 Solirubrobacteraceae bacterium | reverse complement strand
AGCTCGTTGGAGGGGATGACCCCCTCGCTCTTGTAGCCGATGTCGACGAGGACCTCGTCGTTGTCGATCCGGACGACGCGGCCGCTGACGACCTCGCCCTCCTCGAAGTCGGTGAAAGTGGCGTCGTAGTTGGGGACGATCTGGCCGTCGATCTCGAGCAGCAGGCCGTCGCTGCCCTCCACGATCTTGGCTTCAGGTGCGTCGGTCGTTGGTTCGGTGGTCAATGACATAGAGACCCGACAGCCTAGCGGTATAACCCTTCGCCCATGCCCGTCCGGGCCACCAAACGCGGGGCCGAGCGCACGCCGCTGCAGGGCCGCCACGACGTTGTGATCTGCGGCGCCAGCTTCGCTGGGCTGGCGGCCGCGCGCGAGCTGGCGGGCAGCGGCGCGGACGTCCTGGTCATCGACCGCTACGAGATCGGCGAGCGCCAGACCAGCGCCTGCGCGGCGCCCACCGCGTGGCTGGAGAACCTCGGCCTCGGCGCGGCGATCCGCCAGAAGTTCTCCGAGCTGGTCGTGCACGCCCCCGGCCGGACGGTGACATGGCCGATGCCCTACGAGTACTGCACCTTCGACTACCGGCAGCTCTGCGAGCTCCTGGCCGCGCAAGGCGACTTCGCCTTCGAGACCGCCAAGGTCGAGGGCATCCGCCGCGGTGATCCGGACCACGTGGTGGTCACCGATCGCGGCGAGCTCACCGCCCCGCTCGTGGTCGACGCGCTCGGCTGGCGGCGCACGCTCGGCACGATCGACGGCGCCGCGGTGCAGCCGCCCGAAGCGCTGCTCTCCCGTGGCCTGGAGGTCCACCCGCCCGGAGCCAGCGACGACCTCGCGCTCTATCTCGACCAGCGCTATGTCCGCGCGGGCTACGGCTGGAGCTTCCCGGCGGGCGAGGAGGTGCGCGTCGGCGTCGGCTCCTTCGAGCCCCGCGACCGTGTCAAGGACCCGACGCTGCGGCTGGCCGCCGACCTCGGCGCGGCGCCCGACGGCTTTCAGGGCAACTGGATCCCGCACGCGCTGCGCCGCGCGGTCGAGGGCGACGTCTTCTTCGCCGGCGACAGCGCCGGGCACTGTCTGCCGGCGACCGCCGAGGGGATCCGCACGGCGCTGTACTTCGGCGTGGCCTGCGGGCGCGAGCTGCGCGCCGTCGTCGAGGGGCAGCGCACCCGGGCGCAGGCCCTGGCCCGCTACGCCGCCTTCTCCGACGCCCACGCCCGCCCGTTCCGGCTGCTCAAGCGCGCGCAGGACCTCGTCGGGCACATCGTGCCCCGTGAGCGGCTGTTGCGCCTCGTGGTCGGTGCGCTGTGCAACCGCCGGGTCCTCGACTGGTTCTTCGCGCGCTACATGGCCGTCGCGCCGCCGGAGTTCGCCCTGGCGACGAGCGCGCACCCGCGCGCCGAGCGCGTCGCCGCGCTCGCCTAAGGGGTGCCGGAGGCCGCCAAAGACCAACCGCTTCGCGGTCGGTGCCCTCGGCCGGAGGTGGGTCCCCCCGGCCGGAGGCCGGCTGGTGTCCTAGAACCCGCGGCGCTCGCGGTCGCCGGCCGGCGAGCGCGACCCGACGATCACCCGGTGCCACGCGTGCGCCAGCCAGGCGACCCCCAGCGCCAGCGCGACGATCGTGGCCGCCGGGGCGTCGCCCGGGCGGACGTTGCCCAGCGCCATGAAGAACAGGTAGGCGACGACGGCCGCGCCGACCACCGCCCATACCGCAGGCCGGAAGGCGAACCGGCCTTCCGTATCGGTCACGCGCCGCGCGAGTGCGCGACGTTCGGCACCCTCGCGCCGGTCGCGCCAGGTGCGCCGCTCCGTCGAGGAGGCGGGGTCAGAGGACATGGGCAGATGGTCTCGCGCCCGGCGGACGCCGCGCCATCGTCCATCCGTCGAGTCAGCGGACCGCTAGATGCGGCGCGAGACCAGCTGCACGACGACCTTCTGGCGGCCGCGCGTGACCTGCTCGAGGATCGTGTACTGCCCCTTGGGCAGGCGCTTGAGGCCGAGCGAGACGCGGTAGGTGCGGTTGGCCTTGCGGACGTGGCGCCCGAAGGAGTGCACGAGCCGCCGGCCGCGGAACACCGAGAGGGTCACGGTGGCCTGATGGCCGACCTGGTAGGAGAACCGCAGCGGGACCCTGCGCGTCCCTCCGAACACCGGGCGCTCGAACTTCGCGAAGGTCAGCACGCCGCAGGTGCCGCGCAGGTAGAAGTCCGGGCGCTCGGAGAAGCGGCCGTGGCTGCGCTGCAGGACCACTCGCGAGACGATCGCCTTGGGGCCGGCTCCGCTCGGGCCCTGCACGCGGACGAAGTAGTAGCCGTCGGTCGCCGTCCGGCCCGCCCGGTTGGCCTTCCCGTTCCAGGTGAACGATCCGCTGCGGTGAGAGAAGCGCGCGATCAGCCGCTCGCGGTAGATGCGGCGGCCGGTCGAGACCTGGAACACGTCGACCTTCTCGGCCTTCCTGCTCGCCGGGATCGTCAGCCGGACGCGCCTGCGCTTGGCCACCGGCGTCGCGCGCACCGAGCGCAGCGCGGCCGTCGCAGCGCACGTGGAGCCCGCGGCGGCGGCCACCGCGGTGCCGGTCGTGCTGCTGCGCGGGCACACCGGATCGGTGCCCCCGAAGTGGTAGGTGTAGACGCCGCGGCCGTAGGTCGCGGCGATCATCGTGTCCGGGTCGCCGGGCTTGAGCCGCAGCGTCGAGATCGGCGCGGCCGGCAGCCCCGTGCCCAGCCGCACGTACGAGCCGCCCCCCGTGTCGCAGGACTCGAAGACGCCGACGTCGGTGCCGACCACGACCCGCCCGTTGTGCAGCAGCGACCAGTTGGCGGGCACGTCGGGCAGGTCGCCGCTGATGTCGGCGAACGACTGACCCGCGTCGGTCGAGCGGAACATGTGGCCCGTCCCGACCTTGCTCGTATCGTCGCCCAGCGCCCCGGGCGCCGCCCACTTGCGCCCGTAGCCCGACAGCGTCACGTAGACCGTGCTCGGGTTGCTCGGATCCATCCGCGTCGAGGTGATATAGCGGACCGGCAG
>JAWVFY010000139.1:0-11773 GCA_033855575.1 Solirubrobacteraceae bacterium | reverse complement strand
GCGGGATCGAGACGACGCCGGCCATCACATCCTCGGTGATCTCGACCGGCACCTCGATCGTGCCGGCACGCGAGGTCACGCGCGCCAGCTCGCCGTCGGCCAGGCCCAGGCGAGCGGCGTCGTCGGGGTGCACCCATGCGGTGCAGCGCACGGGCCCGCGGACCAGCAGTGGCAGGTTGTGCATCCACGAGTTGTTCGACCGCAGGTCGCGGCGGCCGATCAGCACGAGGCCGTCGGGCGCGGAGTCCAGCGCCGCGCGCAGCCGCGGGACATCGGCGAGGATCCGCTCGGGCGCCAGCTCCACCTTGCCGCTCTCGGTGCGCAGCACCTCGGGCAGCCGTGGCGCCAGCGGGCCGAGATCGATCCCGTGCGGCGCAGCGGCGAGGTCGTCCATCGTCAGCTCGTAGGGGCCGCTGCGCAGCATGATGTCCAGCACGCGCTCGGGGCCGCGCCACGGCGCTGCTGAGGCCAGGATGTCGGCCGGGTCGCGGGCGGCCAGCGGGGAGCGGGGGTCGGTGCTCTCGCGCCGCGCCACCTCCGTCGCCACCATGTCGTCCATCGCCTCGACGTCGGCGTCCGGCCCGGCGCCGCCGGCGATCGCCGCGAGCCGCAGCAGCGTCTCCCACTCGTCGAGGGCGCCGTCGGGCGGGTCGAAGACGGGCGCCGACCACTTGGCGACGTTGCGCACCGCGAACTGGTTGAAGATCAGGTCGTACTGGGAGTGCTCGAGGTGCGAGAGCGCCGGCAGGATGACGTCGGCATGGCGGGTCGTCTCGTTGATGTAGATGTCGAGGCTGACCATGAAGTCCAGCGACGCGACGGCCGCGGTGAGCCGCTCGCTGTTGGGGGTGCTGGCCAGCGGGTTGCCGGCGATGGTCAGCAGCGCGCGCACCTGGCCCTCGCCCGGCGTCTCGATCTCCTCGGCGAGGCAGGCCACGGGCAGCTCCCCGAAGACCTCGTCCATCCCGCGCACGCGGCTGCGCCAGCGACCGACACGCGTACCGCGCCCGCGCCCGGGCTCGCCCTTGGTGTTCGATGCGCCCGCCGCGGCGCGCGGGAACATCACGCCGCCGGGGCGGTCGAGGTTGCCCGTGAGCGCGTTGACGACGTCGATCAGCCAGCTGGCGACCGTGCCGAAGGACTGCGTGGTCGTCCCGATGCGCCCGTAGACGACGGCGGACTCCGCGGCGGCCAGCTCGCGCGCGATCCGGCGGATGTCCTCGGCCGCGATCCCCGTCACGGGAGCCACCGCCTCGGCGGTGAGGGGTGCCACGGCGGCCCGCACCTCATCGACGCCGACGATGTGCGGTCCCGCGTCGCCCAGATCGACGAGCTCCTCGGCGAACAGGGTGTTGGCGAGGGCCGCCAGCAGCAGCGCGTCGGTGCCGGGGCGGATGAAGAGGTGCTCGTCGGCGACCTGGGCCGTGCGGCTGCGCCGGGGGTCGATCACCACGATCCGGCCGGCGCGGGCCTGGATGCCCTGCAGCCGGCCGCGGGCGTCGGGCGCCGTCATCAGCGAGCCGTTGGAGGCCAGCGGGTTCGCCCCGAGGCAGAGCAGGTACTGCGTGCGGTCGAGGTCGGGGATCCCGACGGTCAGCCCGCCGCCGAACATCAGCGCCGACGCGAGCTGCTTGGGGTACTGGTCGACCGTCGAGGCCGAGAAGATGTTCCTGGTTCCCAGCGCCTTGAGCAGCACGCGGCCGTAGATCAGCGGCGAGAGCCCGTGCGCGGACGGGTTGCCGAGGTAGACCGCGACGGCATCGCGGCCGCCCGCGGCGAACACGGCGCCCAGGCGCTCGTCGATCAGTGCGAACGCCTCGTCCCAGCCGATCGGCTCGAACGAACCGTCTGCGCGCTTGCGCATCGGGCTGCGCAGGCGGTCGGGGTCCTCGTGGAGCTCCTTGAGGCTGACGCCCTTCGGGCACAGGAAGCCGTGGCTGAAGACGTCCTCCGCATCGCCGCGCACACGGGTCACCCCGCCGTTGACGGTCAGCTCCAACCCGCAGGTCGCCTCGCACAGCGGGCAGGTCCGGAAGGCCGTCCTCTGATCTCCCATGGCGGGAGCCTACTCCGACCTACCCTTGATCCGATGGCCTCAGAGGGACGCCGAACCAAGCTCGCCGAGCAGCGCAGGTCGCTGCCGAACGGCCCTGGCGTCTACCTGTTCCGCGATGCCCAGGGCAAGGTCATCTACGTCGGCAAGGCCAAGAACCTGCGCAGCCGGGTGGGTGGGCACTTCTCGAATCCGGTGACCCGTGGGGCCTACGAGATGGTCGACGCGATCGAGTCGGTGGAGTTCCTGCTGGTGTCGAGCGAGACCGAGGCGCTCCTCACCGAGCAGGGGTTCATCAAGCAGTACCGGCCGCGCTTCAACATCCGTCTGCGGGACGACAAGTCCTATCCGTTCATCGCGATCTCGATGGACGAGGAGTTCCCGCGCGTCTACTTCACCCGCGAGCGCCATCGCCGCGACCGCGTCTACTTCGGGCCGTACTCGAGCGCCAAGCGCACCCGCGCCACGCTCGACCTGCTCGGCAAGGTCTTCCTCTTTCGCTCCTGCCAGGGCAAGGAGCCGGGGCGCCGGACCGGATCGCCGTGCCTGGACTACTACATCAAGCGCTGCGGAGCCCCGTGCGTGGACTACGTCTCGGCCGAGGAGTACCGCGAGAGCATCGACGGCGTCGTGGCCTTCCTGTCGGGCCGCTACCGGGAGATCGAGCGCGACCTCGAGGCGCGGATGCGCGAGGCGGCCGATGCCCAGGAGTTCGAGCAGGCCGCGCTATGGCGCAACCGCCTGAACGCGGTGCGCTCGCTGCTGCAGCGCCAGCGGGTGGCCAACGAGTCGATCGGGACGCTGGACATCGTCGCCGTGGCACTGGAGGGGACCGACGCCAACGCCCAGGTCCTGCAGGTCCGCGACGGCGTGCTCTCGGATCGTCAGTCCTTCTACCTCGACAACATCGGCGAGCGCGAGGCGGCCGAGGTGGTCGAGGAGTTCATGCTCCAGTACTACCTCGGCGGCGCGGCGATCCCCGCGCAGATCGTCGTCCAGCACGAGAACCCGGCGCTGGCGCAGGCGCTCGCCGAGCGGCGGGGCGGGCCGGTCGAGCTGCGCGCGGCCGAGCGCGGCGACAAGGCGCGGCTGCTCGACCTCGCCGAGCGCAACGCCCGGCTGGCGCTCGACCAGGAGAAGCTCAAGGCCGAGCGCCGGCGCCAGCAGCGCGTGGAGGCCCTCGACGGCCTGCAGCAGGCGCTCGGGCTCGATGCCCTGCCGCTGCGCGTCGAGTGCTTCGACATCTCGACGCTGATGGGGACCAACACGGTCGCGTCGATGGTCGTCTTCGAGGGCGGCGCACCGAAGAAGTCCGACTACCGGCGCTTCAACGTCCGCGGGACGACCGAGGGCGTGCCCGACGACTTCGCGGCCATGGAGGAGGTCCTCTGCCGCCGGCTCGCGCAGTGGGAGGCCCAGCAGGAGCTCAGCCCGCACGACCCCAAGCGCAACGAGTCCTTCGCCACCCTGCCCAACCTGATCGTCATCGATGGCGGGCCGGGCCAGCTCGCCGCCGGCCTGCGGGCCCTGCAGGGTTTTCGCGAGCGGGGCGTGGCGATCGTCTCGCTGGCCAAGCGGCTCGAGGAGGTCTACACCCCGGGCTCGCGCGCGCCGATCGTCCTCGCTCACGACACGCCGGAGCTGCAGCTGCTCCAGCGCGTGCGCGATGAGGCCCACCGCTTCGCCATCACCCACCACCGCACCAAGCGCGACAAGCAGCTGACGACGTCGATCCTCGACGAGCTCCCCGGCATCGGTCCGGCCCGCAAGCGGGCCCTGCTCCAGCACTTCGGCTCGCCCGAGGCGTTCCTGGCCGCGTCACGCGAGGACCTCGAGTCGGTCCCCGGCCTGCCCGGCAAGACGGCCCGCGAGGTCTACGCGTTCCTCAACCGCACCAGCGGCTGACCCCCGAAGTTCATCGAGTGGACAGTTAGGGCCGCTATACGGACCCAAGTGTCCACTCGATGCGCCCCTGGCGGCTAAGTGAGGTCGGGTGTGGCGCGCTCGAGCGCCGGCCAGCCCACGTCGTGCTCGCGCTCGGCCTCGTCGGCTGCCGCGCCACCGCGGACCCCGAACAGGCGCTTGGCCCGCAGGAGGTAGACGACGACCGCGACGTTGATGACGAACGCGAGGACCTTGAAGACGGTCACGCGGTGGGCGAGCTCGTAGACCTCGAAGGGCAGGAGCGACGCGGTGACGACGAACGTGAGGTACTCGGCCCAGCGCTTCGCGTACCACAGGCCCACGGCCTCGATCCCCTCGACGATCGCGTAGACGGCCATCGCCGCACCGAACAGGCGGATCTTCGAGCTGTCGAGCGTGAAGAGCTTGTCGAGCTCGCCGAGCAGGCCGTGCTTGGCGTGCCCGGCGCCGGCCACCGCGCCGCCCTGGAGGTCGATGATCGCCCGGCCCAGCGACCCCTTGAGCTGGTCGCGATGGGAGGCGAAGACGAAGGCGAGGATCGCCAGCGCGCCGAGGACGAGGAAGTGCAGGCCGCGGTCGACCGCGATCAGGCGCAGCACCACCTTGTCGCGCAGGGGGCGCCCGCGCAGCGGCAGGTCGATCTCGTCGCGGCCGGGCGGCGTGTCGTGCGCGGGGTGCTCGGGAGTCGGCAGCGGCAGCCACGAGTCACAGCGCAGGCAGCGGAAGAAGCGCACGCCGCCGAGCTCACGCGCCACCAGCGCGTCCTCGGGGCGCAGCCGCGCCGCGTCGGTCCCGACGAGCTCGTGGCCCACCAGCCCGCAGACGATCAGCTCCCAGTGCAGCGTGGGTCGCAGGCGCCGCGGCTCGACCAGGGTTCCGGGAGGCGACTGCGGCACGCGACAGTCCTACCCGATGCGGCGGCTGGCCGCCGCCAGCACCGCCATGATCGCCCCGGCACAGGCGAACGGCAGCCAGCCGTGCACGTGGTAGAGCGGCAGCCACGCGAGCGGCGCTATCGCGTTGCCGGCGAAGCGGCACGCGCCGACGATCGACACCGCTCCGGCCCGGTTGTGTGGCGAGGCGTTGACCGCGAGGGTGTAGACGGTGCCCCACAGCATCTGTGAGGCGAGGCCGGTCGCGCTCCAGGTCAGGGCCAGCAGCAGCGCGGTCCCCGCCACGCCGACGAGCGGCAGCGTGACCGCGCAGGCACAGCCGCCGGCGAGCAGGACGCGGGCGGCGCCGAGGCGGTCGACCAGCCCCCCGATCGGTCGCCCGGCGAGCACGCCGGCGACCCCGAAGCCCGCCAGCAGAAGCCCGCGCAGGCCGGCGCTGACGCCGAAGGAGTCGGCGGCCCGCAGCGACACCAGGACGGCGACGCCGAGCGTGCTGAGGTAGCCGAAGAACGCGAACGCCGAAAGGCTCACCGTGCGGCGGGTCACCGCCGAGCGCAGCGTCGGCCGCAGCCGGCGGCGATCGCGGACCGGCAGCCGCGCGGTGGCCAGCAGCAGCGCGACCGCGGCCGGCACCAGGAAGGCCAGCCGATAGTCGATCGCGCCGGCGGCGCCGCCGACCAGCGGGGCGAGGACCACGCCCGCCGTCTGGATCGAGGCGAACGTGCCCATCGCGCGGCCGAGCCGCGCCTCCGCGGTCATGTCGGCGAGCACCGCGACCAGCAGCGGCGTGGTGAACGCGTTGGCCGCGCCCTGGAGCGCCCGCAGCGCCAGAAACGGCGCCAGCGTGGAGGTCAGCGCGACTCCGACCGAGGCCGCGGCGTAGAGCACGTAGGCGATGCGCACCGTCCGGGCCAGGCCGAAGCGCTCGCCCAGCGTGCCCGACACGAGCTGCAGCAGCGCGAAGGGGACGAGGTAGGCGGTGAGCGTCGTCGCCGCGCCGGTTGTCGTCGTGTGCAGGACGTCGCGCAGCTCCGGGATCAGCACCGTGACCACGCCGCCGCCCAGCGGCCCGAGGAAGCCCCCTGCATAGAGCGCCGCTCGGGTCAGGTCGCGTCGCAACGAAATGACACTAGGCGTCCCCGCGCGGCCGTACCATCCTCAGGGCCATGTCCACGACGAAGCCGGGACGGCTGAGCGAACGACTCGGGCTCACGCGCCGCAGCAGCCATGGCGAGGGCCGGGGCGCCGGGTCGCGGCTCGAGGACTTCGTCGTCATCACCGGCTACTCCGGCGCCGGCAAGTCCACGGCGATGCAGGTCTTCGAAGACGCCGGCTACTTCTGCGTGGACAACCTGCCGCCCGAGATGATCGCCGGCCTGGTCGAGCTGTTCATGCACGAGGGCTCGAAGGTCGAGCGCGCCGCGGTGGTGTCGGACGTCCGCGGCGGCGACTACTTCGAGGCCCTCCAGCAGGTCCTTCGCGGGCTCGACCGTGACGGCGTGCGCCACCGCGTGCTCTTCCTCGACGCCGACGAGGAGACTCTGCTGACCCGCTACAAGGAGACGCGGCGGCGCCACCCGCTGGCTCCCGAGGGATCGGTCGGCAGCGGGATCGCCACCGAGCGCGCGATGCTCGAGCCGCTCAAGGAGCACGCCGAGGCGACGATCGACTCGACCGGCCTGAAGGCCTCGACGCTGCGGCGCAAGATCGCCGACGAGTTCCTTCCCCGCGAGCCGCTGACGCGCCTGGCCGTGACCTTCCAGAGCTTCGGCTTCAAGCACGGCCCGCCGCGCGACGCCGACCTGACCTTCGACGTGCGGTTCCTGCCCAACCCGCACTGGGAGTCCGACCTGCGCCCGCTGACCGGTCACGACCGGCGAATCGTCGAGTACGTGGGCCGTCAGGGCGCGCTGGCGGAGTTCTACGACCGCCTGATGCCGCTGCTGGACTTCCTCATCCCGCAGTACATGGCCGAGGGCAAGGCCCACCTGATGGTGGCCATCGGCTGCACGGGCGGCCGCCACCGCTCCGTCGTGATCGCCGAGGACCTCGCCGCGCGCTACCGCGAGGGCGACGATGTCTTCGTCGAGGTCATCCACCGCGACATCGACAAGCAGTCGCCCGGCGCGTGATCGACCATCTCGGGTTCGAGGTGGCCGAGCTGGCGCGCTCGGCGGCGTTCTACGACGCGATCTTCTTCCCGCTGGGCATCCGGCGGATGGTCGAGTCCGAGCGGGCGATCGCCTGGGGCGTCACCGATGCGCGCTTCTGGATCACCGCGCGCGATGGCGCCCCGCGCGACGCCTTCGGCCACGTGGCCTTCGCGGCGTCGGGCAAGGCCGCGGTGGACGCCGCCTACGCCGCCGGCCTCCAGGCGGGCGGGCGCTCCGACGGCCCCCCGGGACCGCGGCGCCAGTACGGCCCGCGCTACTACGCCGCCTACCTGCTCGACCCCGACGGGCTGCGGGTGGAACTCGTCTCGGGCAGCCGATGAATATGGTCCTGGGCAATGTCACTTCGCGTAGGAATCAACGGCTTCGGCCGCATCGGGCGCAACGTGTTCCGGGCGGCCCAGGCGAAGGGCGCCGACATCGAGTGGGTCGCGGTCAACGACCTGACCGACCCCAAGACGCTGGCGCACCTGCTCAAGTACGACTCGATCCTCGGGCCGTATCCGGGAACTGTCGAGGCGGGGGAGTCCAGCCTCCGGGTCGACGGCTCCGAGCTGAAGGTCCTCGCCGAGCGCGACCCGGCGGCGCTGCCCTGGGGCGAACTCGGCGTCGACGTGGTCATCGAGTCGACGGGCTTCTTCACCGACCGCGAGAACGCCGCCAAGCACCTCGCGGGCGGCGCCAAGAAGGTCATCATCTCCGCACCCGCCAAGGGCGAGGACATCACGGTGGTGCTCGGCGTGAACTTCGACCGCTACGACCCGGCGGCGCACGACGTCATCTCCAACGCCTCCTGTACGACGAACTGCCTGGCGCCGTTCGCCAAGGTCGCCCACGAGACCGTCGGCATCAAGCACGGCCTGATGACCACGATCCACGCCTACACGGCCGATCAGAACCTGCAGGACGCCCCGCACTCCGACCTGCGTCGCGCCCGCGCGGCGGCAGTCAACCTCGTGCCGGCCTCGTCGGGCGCGGCCAAGGCGGTCGGCCTCGTGCTCCCCGAGCTCAACGGCAAGCTCACCGGCTTCGCCATCCGCGCCCCTGTCCCGGTGGGCTCCGTCGTCGACCTGACCTTCGAGGCCGAGCGCGAGACCACGGTCGAGGAGCTCAACGACGCGTTCCGATCCGCGGCCGACACCGGGGACATGGCAGGGATCCTCCAGTACACCGAGGACCCGATCGTCTCGTCGGACATCGTGGGGAACCCGTTCTCGTCGATCGTCGACGGCGGCCTGACCGCCGTGCTCGACGGCACGCTGGTCAAGGTCGTCTCGTGGTACGACAACGAGTGGGGCTACTCCAACCGCATCGTCGACCTGGTCCAGAAGGTCCTGCCTGCGTGAGGACGCTCGACGACCTCGATCACGACCTCGAGGGCAAGCGGGCCGTCGTCCGGGTGGACTTCAACGTCCCACTGGACAACGGCCGGATCACCGACGACACCCGCATCGAGGCGGCGCTGCCGACGCTGCGCGAGCTGCGCGGGCGCGGCGCCGACCTGGTGCTGCTCGCCCACCTCGGCCGGCCGCACGACCGCGAGCCCGAGCTCTCGCTGGCGCCCGTCGCCGCGCGACTCCAGGAGCTGCTGGGCGAGGAGGTCCGGCTTGCCGACGAGCCGGGCGGGGCGGCGCTCTCGATGCTCGAGAACGTTCGCTACGACCCGGGCGAGACGAAGAACGACCCCGAGCTCGCGCGCCGCTACGCGTCGTTCGGCGACGTCTTCGTCGACGACGCCTTCGGCGCGGCGCATCGCGCCCACGCCTCGACCGTCGGCGTCGCCGAGCTGCTGCCCGCCTACGCCGGCCGGCTGCTCGAGCGCGAGGTGCAGACGCTGCGCGGGATCCTCGCCGACCCGAGGCGGCCGCTGGTCGCGGTCGTCGGCGGTGCCAAGGTGACCGACAAGATCGGCGTCATCGACGCCTTCCTGCGGACCGCCGACACGATCCTCGTCGGTGGCGCGATGTGCTTTCCGTTCTTCGCCGCCCAGGGCCACGAGGTGGGCGCGTCGCTGTGCGAGGAGGAGGGCATCGAACCGGCCCGCCGGGCGCTGCTCGAGAGCGAGGGCAAGCTGCACCTGCCGATCGACCTGGTCATCGCCGACCGCTTCGCGGCCGACGCGCAGCGCCGGGAGATCGGCGACGTCGACGTGCCGGCGGGCTGGATGGGCCTCGACGTCGGCGGGCGCACGGCGCACGCCTACGCGCAGGAGATCCGCAACGCCGGAACCGTGTTCTGGAACGGCCCGATGGGCGCCTTTGAGATGGAGCCGTTCGCCGGCGGTACCCGCGCGGTCGCCGAGGCCGTGGCCGACAGCGCCGCCACGACGGTCGTCGGCGGCGGCGACAGCGCGGCCGCCCTGCGCCAGTTCGGCCTCGCCGACCGGGTGACGCACCTGTCCACGGGCGGCGGCGCGTCGCTCGAGCTTCTGGAGGGCAAGGCCCTCCCCGGCGTGGAGGTGCTCGAAGCATGAGCCGCACGCCGCTCGTCGCGGGCAACTGGAAGATGCACAAGACCGTCGCCGAGGCGGAGGCATTCGTGGCCGGGTTCCTGCCGCGGGTGTCGTCGGCCGACGGGGTCGACGTCGCTCTCTGCGTCCCCTTCACGGCCCTGGCCGCGGTCGTCGACTCGGCCCGCGGCTCGCGCGTCGAGGTCTACGCGCAGAACATGCACGAGGCCGGCCACGGCGCGTTCACCGGCGAGATCTCGGCGCCGATGCTCACCGAGCACGACGTCGCGGGCGTGCTCCTGGGCCACTCCGAGCGCCGTCAGTACTTCGCCGAGACCGACAGGGCGCTGGCGCTGAAGGTCGTTGCCGCGCTCGAAGCGGGCCTACGGCCGATGCTCTGCGTGGGGGAGACCGAGGAGGAGCGCGCCGCCGGGGAGACCGAGCGCAAGCTGCGCCATCAGGTCCAGGAGGGGCTCAGCAGCGTCCCGATCGAGCGGCTGAGCGAGGTCGCGATCGCCTACGAGCCGATCTGGGCGATCGGCACCGGCCAGGTGGCCACGCCCGAGCAGGCCCAGGAGGCCATCGCGTTCGTCCGCGCGCTGGTCGCCGACCGGTCCGAGGACCAGGCCCAGGCCATCCGGATCCTCTACGGGGGCAGCGTCAACGACGCCAACGCGGCTGAGCTGATGAGCCTGGCCGATGTCGACGGCGCCCTCGTCGGGGGGGCGTCGCTCGAACCGGCGACCCTGGCGGCCATCGTCGAAGCGGCTCGCGGATGACGCTCCCGGCACCCGGTTGCGTGCTGGTCGTCCTCGACGGCTGGGGGCTCGCGCCGCCCGGGCCCGGCAACGCGGTCGAGCTGGCCGAGACCCCGGTGTTCGACGAGCTGTGGGCCCGGTATCCGCACACCACGCTGACCGCCGGGGGCCCGGCCGTCGGGCTGCCGGAGGGGCAGATGGGCAACTCCGAGGTCGGCCACCTCAACCTCGGCGCCGGCGCCGTGATCAAGCAGGATCTGGCGCGCATCGACGAGACCGTCGAGGACGGGTCGCTGTTCGACAACCCCGTCCTGCAGGACGCGCTGCGCAACCACCAGCGCGTGCACCTGATCGGCCTGGTCAGCGACGGCGGCGTGCACTCGAGCATCGATCACCTGCGCGCGCTGACCGAGATGGCGCTCGGCGATGTCGTCGTCCACGCGTTCACCGACGGGCGCGACACGTCGCCGACGGCAGGCTGGCACTTCCTCCAGGACGTCGAGTCGTGGGGGACCTGCCGCGTCGGCTCGGTCATGGGCCGCTACTTCGCGATGGACCGCGACCATCGCGAGGAGCGCACGCAGAAGGCACTCGACGCGCTGGTCTGGGGGCGGGCCGAGTACCGCGCCGAGAGCGGCGAGGCTGCGGTGCGCGCCGCCTACGAGCGCGGCGAGTCCGACGAGTTCATCGAGCCGACGCTCGTCGGCGAGGAGGCGCTGATCGGCCAGGAGGACATGGTCCTCTGCTTCAACTTCCGGCCCGACCGGATGCGCCAGCTCGTCGAGGGCCTCGACGACGCCGGCATGCAGATCGCCACGATGACCGAGTACGAGGAAGGCTGGCCGTATCCCGTGGCCTTCCCGCCGGCGCGGCCGGAGATCACCCTGCCGCACGTGATCGAGCGCGCCGGCCGCCGCCAGCTGCACGTCGCCGAGACCGAGAAGTACCCCCACGTCACCTACTTCTTCGGCGGCGGCGAGGAGGAGCCGTGCGAGGGCGAGCGGCGCGAGCTCGTGCCCTCGCCGCGCGACGTTCCCACCTACGACCACAAGCCGGAGATGAGTGCCGCGGCGGCGGCGCAGGCGTTCGTCGACGCCTGGGGCGAGGACGAGCCGGCGTTCGGGATCATCAACTTCGCCAACGCGGACATGGTCGGCCACACGGGGTCGATCCCGGCTGTGATCCGTGCGGTCGAGACCGTCGACGCGTGCCTCGGCCGGGTGGTCGAGGCGGTCCAGGCGACGGGCGGCGTGCTGATCGTCACCGCCGATCACGGCAACGCCGACGACATGCTCACCGCCGGCGGCGAGCCGCAGACCGCGCATTCGCTGAACCCGGTGCCGCTTATCGTCACCGAGGACGGCCTCTCGCTGCACGAGGGCGTGCTCGCCGACGTCGCGCCCACGGTGCTGCAGATCCTCGATCTCGACCAGCCGGCCGCGATGACCGGCCGGTCGCTGATCGAATAGCTAGAAGCGCTGGGCCAGCCAGCCGGCCAGCTCGGTCAGCAGCCGCGGGTCGACGTG
>JAWVFY010000138.1:0-11268 GCA_033855575.1 Solirubrobacteraceae bacterium | reverse complement strand
TCCTGCGCGAGGCCGCCGGGGGCCCGCTCGCCGGGATCCTCGGATACGAAGAGCGGCCGTTGGTCTCCGTCGATTACAAGGACGACCCCCGGTCGGGCGTCGTCGATGCGCTCTCGACGCGCGTCATCAACGAGACGCAGGTCAAGATCTACGCCTGGTACGACAACGAATGGGGCTACGCCAACCGGCTGGCGGAACTGGCCCGCAAGGTGGGCGAGAGCCTGGCCCGCCGATGAGCTCGGTGGCTTCCCGGCCGAGCGAGGCGACCCGCGCGGGGGACATGCGCAACTACGCGCTGGTCACCGGCGCCTACTGGGCCGACACGGTGACCGACGGGGCGATTCGCACCCTCGTCCTCTTCTACTTCTACCAGCGCGGCTACAGCCCGTTCGCGGTCGCCTCACTGTTTCTCTTCTACGAGATCTTCGGTGTCATCACCAATCTCGTCGGCGGATGGCTCGCTGCCCGTCTCGGCCTGAAGGCGACGCTGACCGCGGGCCTCGCCGTCCAGGTCGTCGCGCTGGTCATGCTCGCAGCCGCCCCGCACTCGTGGCTGGTGGTGCCCTACGTGATGGCGGCTCAGGCGCTGTCGGGGATCGCCAAGGATCTCACCAAGATGAGCTCCAAGAGCGCGGTCAAGCTCGTCGTGCCCGACGAGGGGTCGCTCTACAAGTGGGTCTCGGTCCTCACCGGCTCGAAGAACGCGCTGAAGGGCGTGGGGTTCTTCCTCGGTGGCCTGTTGCTGACGGTCGTCGGATTCCAAGCCGGCCTCTGGATGCTCGCCGGCCTCGTTGGTACGGCGCTCGCCATCGTGGTGGTCATGATGCGGGGGGACCTCGGAAGCCCAGACCCCAAGGCCAGGTTCAGCCAGATGTTCTCCAACAGCCGGGCGGTCAACGTCCTGGCCGCCGCGCGGATCTTCCTCTTTGCCTCTCGCGACGTCTGGTTCGTCGTCGGGGTGCCGGTCTACCTGCGGAGCGTCCTCGGCTGGAGCTTCTGGCAGGCCGGCGGCTTCCTCGCGATCTGGGTCATCGGCTACGGCATCGTCCAAGCCTCCGCGCCCCGGTTCGTGCGCCGCCGGACATCCGATCCGACCGCTGCGAACCCGGACGGAACCATGGCCACCTGGCTGGCTTTCGCCCTGGCCGTGTTCCCCGCCGGCATCGCCATCGCGCTCTCCGCCGGGGCCGACCGCACGGCCTCGCTCGTGATCGGGCTGGTCGCCTTCGGTGTGACGTTCGCCATGAACTCAGCGGTCCACAGCTATCTGATCCTCGCCTACGCGCAGGGCGACAAGGTCGCCATGAACGTCGGCTTCTACTACATGGCCAACGCCGGGGGGCGTCTGATCGGGACGGTCCTCTCGGGCGCGTTGTACGAGTGGCGGGGGCTGACCGCCTGCCTCTGGGCGTCCGTCGGCTTCGTGCTGGCCGCCGGGCTGCTCTCACGGCTGCTGCCCGACGAACCCGGGATCACCAGCTCGCCCGCTGCGGCTTCCCCGCTGGCCGTGTGAGGGACCGCTGTTACGGGGTGTTCTTGGCCGACGCGTTGTAGATGACCGAGTCGAACGGGAGCAGGCCGGGATAGCCCGCGTAGCCGGTCGGCTGCAGCGCGAAGAGATCCTCGATGCTGCGCAGCAGGGAGAAGTGGTTGTAGGTGCTGACCGAGTTCACGCTGCCCGGCTTGACGAACTTGGAGAGCAGCAGCAGCCCGACCCGTCCGCCGCCGCCCGTCGCCGAGTCCGCGCCGGGCGGCAGCGGAGCCGTCGCTGCGGCGGGCGTCGTGCTCGTCGGCGAGGCTGCGGGATCGCCGGGCGTCGTGCTCGCGGGATCGGCGGGCGTGGTGCTGGTGGTGCTCGCAGGATCGGCCGGTGAGCTGCTCGCGTCGGCCGTCGAGGGGGTGGGAGTGGGCGGCGTGCCCGCCGGCAGGTTCGGATAGGCGGGCTCGGTACAGCACGCGCTCGAGTCGGCGTTGGGGCCCGTCTGGGGCGCCTCATCGAAGGTGATGGCGATCAGGCCGTCGGCCTTGTAGGCCGGCGAGGCCATGATCTGCGGAACCACCGTCTTGAGGAACTCGTCGGCCGCCGCCAAGCCGGCCGGCTGACCGGCCGCGCACGGGTCCTCGGCACCGTCGTGGCAGCGGTTGGGGACGATGTAGGTGAGCGACGGTGTCGTCGTCGCCGACGTCAGGTCGGTGGCCAGCTGGGAGAGGTCGACGGCGCTGGTCGCGCACGCCGGCCCGTCGATGATCGAGTGGAAGTAGACGAACGGATCGCGCCAGGTCACCGAGGCGTCGCCGGGTCGCGGTACCCGGTCGCCGTCGGCGGCGCCGGCGGCGGGGTGCCGGCAGGTGGCCGGCTGGCCGGCGGGTGCCTTTCCCATGTCCTCGACGTAGGACTTCCAGGTGCTGCCGTTGGCCTGGAGCTCGTCGGGCAGCGTCACGGCCTCGCGCGGGAAGACGCATCCCGTGCCGACGATCTGCCCGGTCTGCTGGGGGTCCTGATCGGCGGTGCCGGGCGTGACGTCGCTGTAGGTCGGGCAGTCGGCCGTCGTGTCGGGATTGGGCCCCTGGCCGCTGATGAGCGCGATCTCGTTGGCCAGCGCGCCCTCGGTCACCGCGTAGTAGTTGGGCAGCAGCTCGCCCTGCTTGGTCAGCGTGGCGGCGAGGTACGGGGCCTGCGACCCGGGGCCGAAGGCAGCGTCGTAGCCGTGGTCCGAGAGGACGATCATGAACACGTGGCGCACCGGTGGGAGCTGGGGCGTCGCGGGCGCCGTCATCGGCACGGGGGTGGGCGAGGGCGCAGGCGCGGGGATCGTCTGAGTGATGGTCTGCTGGACCGGGGCGGCGACCGGGGCAACGGCCGGCGCCGCGGCCGGCGCGGGGGCGTTGTCGCTCACCGGCGCCACCGGCGCCGCGCGCGGCGGGGACACCGCGACGAGCACCGGCGCAGGCTCGCTCTGCGCGACCGGGCTGACGACCGATCCGACGATCACCCCGAACGCGAGGATCGCCATCACGGCGACCGCGGCGGCCCGCGGGTCAGGCATCGCCAGCCCGCCGAGCCATGAGCCGGTCCCTTCGGGCGCTGTCTCCGGCTCGGCCGTCGCCGGCGACGTCAGTCCTAGCAGCGTCGCGGCGGAGGTGGGCAGCGGCCCGCGGCGCTCGCCGCAGCGCACGCAGTAGCGCTGATCGCTCGCCAGGCGGGTCGCGCAGCCGGCGCACAGCGGGGCGGCGGCGGGATCCCGGGGTGGTTGCGCAGGCTCCATCACGGACGGGCGGGATTGTGGTGGGCGGGCGTGACGACCGTGTGAAGATCCTGGGTCCGGCGGTAACTCTTTGTTCACAGCATCCGTGGCGCGATCGCCCAGACTTCGCCCACGCTCATGGGACCGACCTCCAGCCACGACGCGCCGACGGCGGTTCAGCCGGCGCTGGCCACCGCCGCCGGGGACCGGTGCGCGACCTGCGGCTCTCCGCTCGCGCCCGACCAGCGCTACTGCGTCAACTGCGGGCAGCGCCGCGGGCAGGCCCGGCTGCCAGTGCTCCAGACCGCGGCAGCGGCCACCCAGGTGGCGCCCACCGCACTTCCCAGAGCGGCGCGCATGTCGGTCAACACGACGCTGATCGCCGGCATCGGCACGCTCCTGCTCGCGATGGGCGTCGGCGTCCTGATCGGGCGTTCGAGCCAGACGGCCGCGCCCACGCGAGCCGCCGCGCCCGTCCAGGTCGTGACGGTCGCCGGGGCCGGCGGCGCGGCGCCCGCCGCCAGTGCGAAGGCGACGCCGTCGAAGAGCCATGCCTCGAGCAAGGCCGCCAAGGCCCCGTCGGCCAAGCAGGTGGCCAAGTCGATCAAGGGCACCACGGTCAAGCTGCCGCCGCACACGGTGGTCAAGGTCGGCTCGCCCGGCCACGGGCCGGGCTACAAGAACGGCAAGTTCACCGGCAACTTCTTCGGAGGTGGATGAGTTGAGCCCGATGACCGGAGGCCCGCTCGGCGCTGTCCGCAGCCGGCTCACGCGCCGGCCCGCGGCCACAGGGCTTCCCGGGGCGGCCGCCGCGACCGACGAGATCGTCGACCTCGAGCGCCGGCGCGACCAGCTGCGGGCGCGGGTCGCCGAGCTGCAGTGGGATCTCGGCGGCCTCGTCTACGAGATGGCGACGCGCGACCACATCAAGGTCGACGTGATCGTCCGCCGCGCGGCACTCCTGCAGGAGGCCGACGCCGAGCTGGGCGAGGTCGAGCGCCTGCTGCGCATCGAGCAGACCGGGGCGGCCGGGGCGTGCGCCACCTGCGGGGCGCCGCACAGCAGCGGCGCCGGCTACTGCTGGCAGTGCGGCATGCCGCTGCTCGATCAGGTCCCCAGCGACCTGATCACATCCCCGTAGCGCAGGTCTCAGCCGAAGCGGCCGGTGACGTAGTCGCTGGTGCGGGAGTCGCGCGGGTTGGTGAAGATCGCGCTGGTGTCGTCGTACTCGATGAGCGTGCCGGTCCGCTCGCCGCCGATCACGTCGAGGCTGAAGAACGCGGTCTTGTCGGCGACGCGCGCGGCCTGCTGCATGTTGTGCGTCACGATCACGATCGTGTAGCGCGACTTGAGCGAGTGCATGAGCTCCTCGATCGCCAGGGTGGCGATCGGGTCGAGCGCCGAGGCGGGCTCGTCGAGGAGCAGCACGTCGGGCTCGATGGCGATGGCCCGGGCGATGCACAGCCGTTGCTGCTGGCCGCCCGAGAGCCCGAGCGCCCCGGCCTTCAGGCGATCCTTGACCTCGTCCCACAGCGCGGCGCCGCGCAGCGCGCGCTCGACACGCTCGTCCAACCCGGACTTCATGCCCAGGTTGCGCGGTGCCCAGGCGACGTTGTCGTAGATCGACTTGGGAAACGGGTTGGGCTTCTGGAAGACCATCCCGATCCGGCGGCGCACCTCGACCCGGTTGACGCCGGCGCCGTAGAGGTCGTGGCCGTGGTAGAGGATCTGGCCGTCGAGCCGGAAGCCGCCGACCGAGTCGTTCATGCGGTTGAGGCTGCGCAGGAAGGTCGTCTTGCCGCAGCCCGACGGCCCGATGAGCGCGGTGATGAGGTTGCGCTGGATCTTCATGGAGATCCCGGCGATGGCCCGGTTGCTGCCGTAGTGGGCCGCGACGTCGCGGGCGTCGAAGACCACGTCGCGTGCAGCGACCGGCGCCGTGGTGCGCCGCGGCGCGGCCGGCTGGGGCTGGGTCTGGATGCGCACCCGCTGGGGGATCGGCGGATCGGTCTGGTCGGGGCGGTCGGTCTCGGCGAGAGGAGTCATCCGGTGAGCTTCCTGCGGTTGCGGTTCAGGAGCGCGCGAGCGCTCAGGCTGGTGACGAGGATGAACATGAGCAGCACGAACGCGGCGCCCCAGGCTCGGGCGAAGGACGCCGGGTCGGCCTGCTCGGAGGCGGTGAAGATCGACAGAGGGATGCTGTCGAGGCCCAGGCCATGGCCGGGCAACGGGTTGAGCTGCACGCCCGGGGCGAGCTGCGAGGAGACCAGGATCAGCGGCGCCGACTCGCCGGCGGCGCGGGCGACGGCGAGCAGCGTCCCGGTCAGGATGCCGCCCAGTGCGCTGGGCAGGATGACGCCGAGCACCGTGCGCCAGCGGCTGACCCCCAGCGCCTCCGCGGCCTCGCGCATCGTGCCGGGCACGAGCAGCAGGACCTCCTGGCTGGTGCGCGAGATGAGCGGGAGCATGATGATCGCCAGGGCGATCGAGCCGGCCAGCCCGCTCTGCCCGTGGCCGACGACCATCAGTCCGAAGACGAACACGCCGACCACGATCGCCGGCACGCCGTTGAGCAGGTCCAGGACGAGCCGCATGAACCGCGCCGATCGCGACCTCGGCGCGAACTCGGTCATGTACAGCGCGATGAGGACACCGATCGGCGCCGCCATCGCCGTGGCCACTGCCACGATGATGGCCGAGCCGACGATGGCCGGCGCGATGCCGCCGCCGGGCCCGGGGAACCGGGGCGGGTCCTTGGTCAGGAAGCCGAAGCTCAGCTGGCTGGCGCCCTTGTGGGCGACCGAGTAGATGACGACGCCGAGGACGCCCACTGCGAGCAGCGCGGCAGCAGTGGCGCCGCTCGTCGCCAGGCGGTTGACGATCAGCCGGCGGCGCAGGTTGCCCGTCGGTACGAGCGGGCCCTCGTAGTCGAACTCAGGCGGGTCGGGCTCGAGACCGGCGACGGTCATCGCGAGAGCATCCGCTCGGGGCTGAAGCGCCAGGAGATCCACTGGGCGATGAGGTTGCTGACAAGCCCCAGCGCGAGCAGGATCATGGCGAGGTAGAACAGCGATGCGACGTGCAGCTTGTTCAGTGCGCCCGGGAACTGCAGGGCGATGCGGCTGGCCAGCGTGTCGCCCGTCTGGAAGAGCGACGTGTGGATCAGGTTGCCCGCGCCGATGACCTGCGCGACGGCGATCGCCTCGCCCACCGCGCGGCCGAGGCCCAGGAACGCCGCCGACGCGACCCCGGTGCTCGTGCTGGGCAGGATGACGCCGCGGACGACCTCCCATTGGGTCGCGCCCAGCGCGGTGGCGCCGTCCTGCAGCTCGCCCGGGACCGTGTTGAACAGGTCGCGGCTGATCGAGGCCACGATCGGGACGACCATGATCGCCAGGATCAGGCCGGCGATGAACACGCTGGCGCCGGCGGTCTGCGGCGCGCCGAAGATCGGGATGAACCCGAGGTTGCGGTGCAGCCACGGTTCGGCGTCGCGGAGGACCGGCGCCAGCACGATGATCCCCCAGAAGCCCAGGATCACGCTGGGAATGGCGGCCAGCAGCTCGACCAGCGGGCCGATGACGCCGCGCAGGCGCCGCGGCGCCAGCAGGCTGAGATAGAGGCCGATCGACACACCGATCGGGACAGCGAGGATCAGGGCCATGGCCGAGGTCACCGCGGTCCCGAAGATCAACGTCCCGGCGCCGAACTGAAAGAAGTTGGGCTTCCAGTCGGTCGTGGTCAAGAAGCCCAGCCCGAACTTCGAGAACGCCGAGTGCGAGCGGCTGATCACCTGGTAGGCGATGTCGAACATCACGGCCAGGGCGACCAGGCAGGCGAGGACGCACAGGCCCCTCAGGAGCAGGTCGCCGACGCGATCGCGCCCGCGACCCTGCGCCCGTACGGGACGTGCTGTGCTGGCCGCGACGCTCATGGCGCGCTGACCCTAACCGCCACGCTCGCGCCGGCCGGCGGCATTCACAACATTGACACAAGGCGACAACGACCTTGCAACAAGGACGTAGCAAGTCACCGCGAGCCTGTGCCGAGCCTGCAGTGACCTACCCAGGCCTGCAGGATCGAAACGAACTTCCCCTCGCGGAAAGGAACAGATGCACCGCACTCGTTTGATTCGCCTCACCGGCCTGGCCCTCGTGGTCAGCATGGCCGGCGGCCTCACCGCCGGCGCCGGCGCGGCCACCACGGGCACGCTCAACGGAGCGGGCTCGTCGCTGATGGCGCCGCTGATGGCGGACTGGTCGTCGGACTTCGCGTCCCGCGCCAGCATCGCCATCAACTACAGCGCGGTCGGCTCCGGCGCAGGCATCGCGCAGATCTCGGGGCGGACCGTCGACTTCGGCGCATCCGACGCACCGATGACGCCCGATCAGTTCTCGGGCTGCAACGGCTGTGTCCAGATCCCGTGGGCGCTGACGGCCACCGTCGTCGCCGTCAACATCCCCGGGGTCAAGACCCTGAAGCTCACGGGCCCGGTGATCGCGGGCATCTACCTGGGCAGCATCACCACCTGGAACGACCCGAAGATCAAGGCCCTCAACAAGGGCCTCGCGCTGCCGAGCCTGCAGATCACGCCGGTCTACCGCAGCGATGGCTCGGGCGACACGTACGTCTTCACCGACTACCTGTCGCGCATCAGCTCGACCTGGAAGAGCCAGGTCGGCAACGCCACCACCGTCAGCTTCCCGCACGGCGTGGGCGGCAAGGGCAACGACGGCGTGACCGCCGTCGTCAGCTCGACGTCGGGGGCCATCGGGTACGTCTCGGCCTACTACGCCGTCCAGCACAACCTCTCGGTGGCGGCGATCAAGAACCGGGCGGGCAAGTTCGAGTACCCGAACCTGAAGAACATCAAGGCCGCGGCGGCGGTGGTCACGAGCATCCCGTCGAACAACGAGATGCACATCGTCAACCCGCCGAAGAAGGCCAAGATCGCCTACCCGATGTCCACGTTCAGCTACTGCATCATCCCGACCACGTCGCCGAAGGCCGACGGCCTCAAGACGCTGGTCGGCTACGCGGTGTCGGGGACGGGGCAGCGGTTCGGGCCCGCGCTGGACTTCCAGCCGATCCCGACGGTGGTCAGCCGCAGGGCGCTGTCCACGCTGAACCAGATCCACCAGTAGCACTCGCGGTTCAACACCACGCACGACGCGCCGGGCAGGGATGCCCGGCGCGTTGTCGTTGTGGGTGGCCGACGCCCCGCCTACCGGCGGCGGCGCAGCGTGATCCCCTCGAGCAGATGGGCGACGCGCTCGCAGGCGTCGACCGCTCCCTCGAGGGACTCGAAGATGTCCTTCCAGCGGATGACGACCATGGGGTCGATGCCGTTGGCGAACAGGGAGGCGACGGCGGCGCGGCTGATGCGGTCGCCCTCGTTCTCGAGCCGGTGGATCTCGACGAGGTGGACCGAGAGGTCGGCCCCCGTGCGCAGCGCGCGCAGCGCGCCGGCGATCTGCTCGCCGGCGCCGACAAGGACGTCGGCCATCGCCACCGACTGCTCCATCGGCGCCTCGACCTGGTAGGTCCCCAGGGTGTCGGCGGCCTCCTCGGCGAGGTCGACGATGTCGTCGAGCGCGGTGGCCAGCTGGTAGCCGTCGGCGGAGTCGAACGGGCAGCGGCGCGGGTTGCACTCGCTGAGCCGGTGGATGATGTCGTGGGCGATCCGGTCGCCGTCCTGCTCGCAGAGATAGAGATCGCGGGCGAGGTGTGCGCGCTCGGGGTAGTCGTCGAGCAGGTCGCGCAGAAGCAGCCCGGCCCGCTGGACGTTGCGGCCCGCTTCGTCGAGCAGGTCGAAGAGCGCGGGGTCCGTACGGGTGCGCAACAGGGCGAGCATCGGGGCGACGGTAACGGCGCCGCGCGGGCCTCTGGGGGCCCGTTCACCAGTTCTTCACAGCGGTTTCACAGCTGCGTAACCGGGCGGCCACGCGAAAGGACCAGTGTGCCGTTTCGATGGAGGCGGCGACCCACATGCCCGACGTCATCCACATAGGGCAGCTGGAGATCCGGGCCCGTGACGGCCTGCTCGTCGCCGGCGGCCGGACCGTGACGCTGTCCGTCCGGGAGTTCGAGCTCCTCGTCGCCCTGGCCAGCCAGGCCGGCCGCATCGTCCGCCGCGAGGCGCTCTATGCCCTCGTGTGGGGCGGCGAGCTTCGCCCCGGCGACCGCTCGATCGACGTCTACGTCCGCAAGCTGCGGGTCAAGCTCGAGGACGCCCTTCCGGAGTGGCGGTTCATCCACACCCATGTGGGATTCGGCTACCGGCTCGAGCCGGAGCCTTCACAGCCTTTTCACAACGCGGCAACGCGGCCGTAACAGGCTAGGGGCCGTCCGCTGCGACGGTGCCCGTCGTCAACGGACAAGGGAGACAAGAACAGATGACACCCCGCATCCCCATCGCCGTGCTCGCCGCCGGCGCTCTCGCGCTCGGCACTGCCGCCTGCGGCTCGTCGAACAGCAACAACAGCTCCACCAGCTCCAGCTCCGGCTCGGGCTCCACCGCTTCCGGCACGGTCAACGGGGCCGGCTCGACCTTCGCCGCCCCGGTCTACCAGCAGTGGGGCGCCGACCTCAAGGGCCAGGGCCTGACCGTCAACTACCAGCCTGTCGGCTCGGGGGCCGGCGTCGCCGCGCTCGCCGCGGGCACCGCGGCCTTCGCCGGCAGCGACCCCTCGCTGCAGCCCGCCGACCGGGCGACCCTGAAGAAGGGCCCGGTCCTCCAGATCCCGATGTTCTTCGGCGCGATCACCGTCTCCTACAACGAGAGCGGCGCCCCGAAGGACCTCAAGCTCGACGGCTCGACGATCGCCAACATCTTCCTGGGGAAGATCAAGAAGTGGAACGACCCGGCGATCGCCGCGCTGAACTCCGGCGTCAGCCTCCCGGGCGACGACATCACGATCGTCCACCGGTCCGACGAGTCCGGCACGACGAAGGGCTTCACGACCTACCTGTCGGACGTCAGCGGCGAGTGGAAGAGCTCGGTCGGGGCCGACAAGACGGTCAAGTGGCCGACCGGCACCGGCGCCAAGGGCAACTACGGCGTTGCCGCCACGATCAAGAACACCAGCGGGTCGATCGGCTACGTCGAGCAGGCCTACGCACTGCAGAACGGGTTCACCTACGCCGACGTCAAGAACAGCGCGGGGAACTTCGTCGCCCCGACGCTGGCCTCGACCTCGGCGGCCGGCAACGGCCTGAAGATCCCGGCCGACCTGGGCATCAGCACCATCAACGCCCCGGGCGCGCAGGCGTACCCGATCGCCTCGCAGACGTTCGTCGACGTCTACAAGGACCCCTGCAAGGCGGGCGTCTCGAAGGGTGACGCCAAGGCGCTGAAGTCGTTCATCGACTACGGCCTCACGACCGGGCAGGACTCGCTGGGCAAGCTCTTCTTCGCGAAGCTGCCCGCGCCGCTGCTGGCCAAGTCCACGGCCGCCCTGGGCACGCTCACCTGCAACGGGAGCGCGCTCTAGCGGCATCGATGGCGACGCAGGCGACACCGGTCTCGCTGCCCCACGACCGCTCGTTCAACGAGCGGTCGTGGGGGGCTCGCCTGCCCGATCGCGCCCTGCGCTGGATCCTGACGGCCCTGGCCGCGGGGATCCTCGCGCTGATCGCCTTCTTCTTCGTCCGACTCATCGTCGAGGCGCAGCCGGCGTTCTCGAAGTTCGGGGTCGTCGGGTTCACGTTCGACAACAACTGGGACGTGTCGCGCAACATCTACGGCGCGCTGCCGCTCGTCGTCGGGACGCTGATCACCGCCGCCACCGCGCTGATCATCGGCGTGCCGATCGCCGTGGCCACCGCGCTGTTCCTGACCGAGCTGTGCCCGCGCCGTCTGAAGGCCCCCCTGACCGTCATGGTCGAGCTGCTCGCGGCGGTGCCGTCGGTGGTCTACGGCCTGTGGGGCTTTCTCTTCCTGGTGCCCAAGCTCAGGGGCGCCGAGCACTGGTTCGGAACAACGTTCAACTTCATCCCGTTCGTCGGGCCCGACGTGCCCGGC
>JAWVFY010000137.1:0-8509 GCA_033855575.1 Solirubrobacteraceae bacterium | reverse complement strand
GAGCGCACCAGGGCGACCGCGTCGCCGGGCGCATACTCGCGCTCGGGCTCGACCTTGGAGCGCAGCTCGAGGTAGCGCTTGCCGTGTTTGCTCACGCCTCGACCTCCACGCCCATCGAGCGGGCGGTGCCGGCGATGATCTTCGCCGCCTGATCGAGGTCGTTCGCGTTGAGATCGTTGAACTTGCGCTCTGCGATCTCGCGCAGCTGGCTGCGGGTGATCGTGCCGACCTTGACGCGGTTGGGCTCGCCCGAGCCCTTGCCGATGCGCAGTGCCTGGCGGATCAGCACGGCGGCGGGCGGAGTCTTGGTGATGAACGTGAACGAGCGGTCCTCGTAGACCGTGATCACGACCGGGATCGTGGTGCCCATGTCGGCCTGGGTCTGGGCGTTGAACGCCTTGCAGAACTCCATGATGTTGATGCCGTGCTGGCCCAGCGCAGGGCCGACCGGGGGCGCGGGCGACGCCTGGCCGCCCGCGGCCTGCAGCTTGATGGTGGTGAGGACCTTTTTCGCCATGGCTTCCTAGACCTTCTTGACCTGGTCGAAGCCGACTTCCACCGGCGTCTCGCGACCGAAGATTGACACAAGGACCTTGAGCTTGGCCGCGTCGCTGTTGATCTCGGAGATCTCGCCGGAGAAGTCCGACAGCGGGCCCGACACGACCTTGACCTGCTCGCCGATCGAGAACTGCGCCTTGGTGGCCACCTTCTGGGCCACCTCGCGATGCAGCAGCCGGTCGACCTCGGTCTGGGTCAGCGGGACGGGCTCGTTGGAGGCCCCGACGAACCCCGTGACGCCGGGCGTGTTCTTGACCAGCCCCCACGAGTCGTCGTTGAGCTCCATGTTGACCAACACGTAGCCGGGCATCGTGCGCTTCTCGACCGAGACCTTCTGGTTGTCCTTCATCTCCGACACGGTCTCGGTGGGCACGACGACCTGGCGCACGAAGCGCTTCTGGCCAAGGGACGTGACACGGTGCTCAAGGTTCTGCTTGACCTTGTTCTCGTGTCCGGAATAGGTGTTGACGACGTACCAGCGAAACATGGGGCTCTCAGTAAGAAAGTAGGGCCTACAGGATGAAGTCGATGACCTTCTGGGCAACCACGTCGGCCAGGCCGAGGTAGGCGCCGGCGATCACCACGAAGCCGATGACCACCGCGGTGGCCTGTGCGACGGCGCGGCGGTCGGGCCACTGAACGCGCTGCAGCTCGGCCCACGACGCCCGGAAGAAGGCGAAGACGCGACCCGGCCCGCGACGAGCGGGCGGCTGCGCCGCCGAACGCGCCGCGGCGGCCCGGTCGGGCTGGCCGAGGGCCTCCTCGGCGGCCGCCTCCAGCTCCTCGCCGGAGACGTCGTCGAGCGGTTCGCCGCCGGCACCGGAGACCAGGCCCGCCTCGAACTCCTCGACATCGCCGGAGGCGTGGTCGATCGAGCCCGCGACGTTGTCGCGGTGCGGCCCGGTCTGGCGCGGCCCGGGGTTCGCGGCGGTGCGGCGCCGCTTGCGGTCACGGCGTGCCACGAGATCAGCGGGTCTCGCGGTGTTCCGTGTGCCGACGGCACCACTTGCAGAACTTGCGCAGCGTGATGCGATCGGGGTTGTTCCGCTTGGACTTGTTGGTCTGGTAGTTGCGGCGCTTGCAGTCCTCGCACGCGAGGGTCACTGCGATGCGCACGTCTCCGCGGGCCATGGTGCTCTGCCTCGAGGTCGCGACGAAAAAAACGACCCGCCGGTGGCAGGTCGGGGACGAACTATAGCGGCTGGTGGCGGGACCCGGCGTGGTGCCGGGCGGCCCGCGCGCGGCGCGCGGCCGAGGCCCATTCTGCCTGGCGCACGCGGAACGGCCCGGACGCCTGGGAGAGCATGGTCTGCGACGCGTCGAAGGCCGCCAGGCGCCAGCGGTGCAGCCCGGGCCGGGCCCGGACCCGCAGGCTGTCGGTCGAGATCCCGGCGCGATCGGCGACGAGGTGGCCGTCGACCCACAGGCGCACCCGGGCCACCGCCGCGTTGCCGCCGGCGAGCGTCCAGCTCAGCGTGGCGCCGCGGAGCGCGGGAGCGCCGGCGCCGAGCACCACGCTCAGCGGGGCGACGGAGCCGCGCCAGTCCGTCGGCCCGAGCACAGCGCGCAGCGCGCCCGCAGCGTCCAGCGCGCCGGTGGCCACGGCGCCGGTCAGCAGGCTGGAGCGATCGGTGCCCGCCAGCAGCGCCGCCTTGAGCGCGGTGCCGTCGAGGTCCGGGCGAGCCGACTCCATCAGCGCCAGCGTGGCCGACACGTAAGGCGCGGCCATCGACGTCCCCGAGCGCAGCTCGTAGTCGTCGGCGCTGGCCGTCGAGAGGATGTTCTCGCCGGGCGCGGCGAGGTCGACCGAGGCCGCCCCGCGGTTGGAGAACGACGAGAGCGCGCCGGACTCGCCGGTGGAGGCCACCGAGACGATCGACGGATCGGGGTAGGCCGCCGGATAGGACGGAGCGGCGTCGATGTCGCGGCCGTCGTTGCCCGCCGAGGCGACGACCAGCGCGCCGGCCGCGCCGGCAGCGCGGATCGCGTCCTGCAGTGGGCGGCTCGCGCCGTCGCCGTTGACCGAGGTGTTGATGATCCGCGCGCCATGGGCCACGGCGTAGCGGATGCCGTCGGCCAGCGTGTTCGCAGTGCCGTCGCGGTGGTTGCCGAGCACCTTGACGATCATCAGCCGGGCGTCGGGTGCCAGGCCGGCGCCGCCGATCCCGTTGTTCGCGCGCGCGGCGATGATGCCGGCCACGTGGGTGCCGTGGCCCTCGTCGTCGGTGGGGTCGCCGTCGTTGTTGATCATGTCGGCGCCGTGGACGTCGTCGACGTAGCCGTCGTGGTCGTCGTCGATCCCGTTGCCGGGGATCTCGCCGGGGTTCGTCCAGAAGGCGCCCTGCAGGTCGGGGTGATGGAAGTCGACGCCGGTGTCGAGCACGGCGACGATCGTCCCCGCGCCCGTGGACTGCTGCCAGGCAGCGGCGCGGCCCAGGACGCTCTCGCGGGCCAACGGCCACTGCTGACCCAGGAACGGGTCGCCCGTGGTCGCCGCGCCCGCCGCGGCCGGAGCGAGCAGGGCCGCCGCCACAAGGGCGAACGCGACGCGTGGGGCCAGCCGGGACACACCCGGGTGATCGGCAGGGGCCGTCTCACCTGAAATGCGCATTTCCGGCGAGGCCCGGCTCGGTAGGTTGGCCTCCCAAGATGCGACTGGCCCCCATCCAGCCCGGCGACGTCATCGAGGTCGACAAGAAGGGCCGCCGCGTCCACGGGCTGGTGCTGGCCGTCGAACGCGACGGCGACGTGCGCTTCGAGCCGCTCTGCCGCGGCGTGTCCTGGCGCTCGGCCCGGCCCCGCGAGGTCGTGCGCCACTGGACCAGGGCGGGCCGCCGGCGCGGCGCCGCCGACCCCGACGTCAACGAGGGCCAGCTGGGCTTCGACGTCGAGGAGGGCCAGGACGCGGGCTAGCGCTTCTTGCGCGGACGCGCGGCCCGCTCGAGCTCGCGGCCGAAGGCCTTCTCGGCCTCGTCGCTCATCGCCAGCTGAAAGACGCTGAGCATCGCGTCGGCGGCCAGCGGGCGCACACGCTCGAGCGCCTCGCGGACCTCCGGCCAGCGCTCCTCGGGCCGGCCCGCGTCGTCGAACGGCTTCCACACGCGCTCGATGAACGTGCGCGCGAAGGCCTGGGCGACCGCGTCGGCGTGGCGACGGATCCGGGCGACGAGCTCGAGCGCCTCGGCGGGACCGATGCCGAGCGAGGCCAACTCGGCACCGGCCCGCGCCAGCCGCGGGCTGAGCTGCTCGTAGCGGCCGTCGCCGAGCGGGCGCAGCAGGCCGAGCTTCTCGGCCTTCGTCAGCAGATCGGGCTGGCCGGGGCCGAACTGCTCGCCCAGCTCCTCCAGGGTGACGACCTCCGCCTCCTCGTCCTCGAACGGCTCGCGCACCGCGCGCGTGAAGCGCAGGACCTCGGCGCTCTTGCCCCCGGCGCTGTCGAGCAGCTTGCGGATCGCCTCGAGGTTGAAGCCCTCGGCCTGGAGCTCGCGGATCAGCTCCACGCGCGCGACGTGCTCGGTGCCGTAGTAGCCCGTGCGGCCCCGGACCTCGGGGGCGGGCAGGAGCCCGCGGCTCTGGTGGGCACGCAGGTTGCGGACGGTCATGCCGGTCTCGCGGGCGAGCTCGTCGATCGTCAGCGCGCCGTCGTCCGTGCGGTTGCTCACACAACCATGGTACGCCCTCATATGTGTCATGGATCGGTGTACCATTGAGTGATGACTTCGCTACTCGCTGCGGCCGGCGGCGCCGGGGGCGCGCCGCTCGCCGACCTCGTCGGCGGCACCATCGTCGGCGGCTCGCTGACCCTGATCGTCTTCGCCGTCGGGGGCCTGCACCGCAAGCGCCGGATCCGCTGGCTGGGGGCGCTGGCCGCCTACTCCGAGCGCGCCTCGGGCCTGCCGCGCTGGGCGGCGCTGCCCGGAGCGATCGGCGGCGGCGCGCTCATGCTCGCGCTGTTCGGCTTCTGGTGGGACGTCGCGACCCACATCGACAACGGGCGCGACCAGGGGCCGTTCGGCACACCCGCGCACTGGCCGATCCTGATCGGCCTGTTCGGCATCGCGGTGGCCGGCTTCCTCGCGGTCGTGCTCGGCTGCGACGAGGACGAGCCCAGCGCCGTCAAGCTCCGCGGTGGCTGGTCGGTGCCGCTGGGCGGCGTGCTGCTGCTGGCCTGCGGGGCCTTCGCGCTGTCGGGCTTCCCGCTCGACGACACGTGGCACCGGCTCTTCGGGCAGGACGTGACCCTGTGGGGCCCGACTCACATCCTGATGATCGGCAGCGCCTCGCTGGCCACGCTCGCCGTGTGGACGCTGCTGGTCGAGGGCCGCCGCTCGGCGCGCCGCACCGGGCTGCGGGCCTCCGGCCGGCAGTCGAGCGCCTCGCTGATCGAGAGCCTGCGCGGCCCCTCGATCGCCGGCGGGTTCCTCATCGGCCTGTCCTCGCTGCAGGGCGAGTTCGACTTCGGCGTGCCGCAGTACTCGCTGATCCTGCACCCCGTGATGCTCATGGTGGCGGCCGGCTGCGGGCTGGTCGCCGCGCGGATCGTCCTCGGGCGCCTCGGCGCGCTGAAGGCGCTGGGCTTCTACCTCGTCATGCGCGTGGTCCTGACGCTGATCATCGTGCACGTGTTCGGCAAGAGCACCATGCACTTCCCGCTCTACGCCGCCGAGGCGCTGCTCGTCGAGCTCGTCGCCTGGCGGCTGGGCACCGACCGGCCGCTCCGCTTCGGCCTGGTCGCGGGCGCGCTGATCGGCACCGTCGGCCTGGCCGCCGAATGGGGCTGGACGCACGTGTGGATGCCGATCCCGTGGCCGAGCGCGATCCTGCCCGAGGCCGCGATCCTCGGCTTGATCGCCGCCCTGGCCGCGGCGACCCTGGGCGCCTACATCGGCGGCACGCTGCGCGACCCGGACGTCCCCCGGCGCCTCGGCCCGGGCTGGGCCGCGGGACTGGCCGGCGCGGCGATCCTGCTGTGCATCGCCTACCCGCTGCCCAAGAGCGGCGGCCCGACGGCGCGCGCGGACATCGCGCTGCGCGACGTGGTCTCGGGCCCGCACCGGACGGTCGCCGCGACCGTCCGCATCCGGCCGGCCTCGGCCGCCCGGAGCACCGTGTGGCTGACGGCCACGGCGTGGCAGGGCGGCGGGCTGGTCGTCAACCGCCTGCGGCGGATCGCGCCGGGCGTCTACCGGACGACCCACGACCTGCCGGTCTACGGCAAGTGGAAGTCGCTGATCCGCATGTCCGACGGGCGCTCGCTGCAGGCCGTGCCGATCTACCTGCCGGCCGACCCGGCGATCCCGGCACCCGCCGTCGCCGCCCCGGCCCATGTCGAGCGCACGTTCGTCTCGGACAAGTCGATCCTCCAGCGCGAGGCGCGCGGCGGGTCGCTGGCGCTGATCCTCCCCGCCTACCTGGTGCTGGCGCTGATCATCGGCGCCGAGTTCGCGGGCCTCGCCTGGGGCCTGCGGCGGCTGCGGCTGATCGCCGTAGGCGCGGAGGGGCCTCGCCGATTCGAGCGCACGGCACCGCCCGCGCGGCCGGTGGTCACCGCGTAAGAACGCGCGCCAACGCGACGGCGAAGCGTTCCTCGCCATCGGTCAGCCACGCCGACAGCTGCAGGCCGGCGGCGGCCAGGTCGCGCTGCAGGCGCTGGCGGGTGAACTTGGCGCTGATCTCGGTGCGCAGCTCCTCGCGCGCCGCGAACGTGACGGTCAGGTCGAGGTCGGCGACGTGCACGCGCTGCGGGCTGCGCGCCCGCAGGCGCATCTCGATCCACTGGCGCTCGGTGTCGTAGAACGCGACGTGGTCGAAGGCGGCCGGCTCGAAGTCGGCATGCAGCTCACGGTTGAGCACGTGCAGCACGTTGCGGTTGAACTCGGCGGTGACGCCCGCCGCATCGTCGTAGGCGGCTTCGATCACCCGCGGGTCCTTGACCAGGTCGACGCCGAGCAGCAGCGTCCCGTCGGCTCCGAGATGGCCGCCGAGGCCGCGCAGGAAGCGGCGCCGGCTGCCCGGCGTGAAGTTGCCGAGCGTCCCGCCCAGGAAGCACATCAGCCGCGCCCCATCGGGCTCGGGGAGGCGGTGCAGGTGGCGCTCGAAGTCGCCGACGAGCCCGTGCACGCGCATGCCCGGGTACTCGTCGACCAGCCGCCGGGCGCTGGCCCGCAGCGCGGTCTCCGAGACGTCGATCGGGACGTAGCGGCGCAGGCTCCCCGCCTCGGCCATCGCGTCAAGCAGGACGCGCGTCTTGTCGGCCGAGCCCGAGCCCAGCTCGACGAGCTCGCTCGCGTCGGTCAGTTCGACGATCTCGGCGGCGCGCTGAGTGAGGATCCCGCGTTCGGTGCGCGTCGGGTAGTACTCGGGCAGCTCGCAGATCGCGTCGAACAGCTCCGAGCCGCGGGCGTCGTAGAAGTGCTTGGGCGGCAGCTCCTTCAGCGGCCGGGTGAGGCCGTCGAGAACGTCCTCGGCGAGCGTGCGCTCGGCGCCGCCGGCGAACACGCAGTCGACGTGGATGGCGGTCGCATCGGTGACGGGTTCCATCAGCTTCCCCTCGCGAGTCGGAGGCCGCTGAAGATCTGGCGGCGCTCGGGTAGGTCCCAGTTGCGGAAGGTCGGCGAGGCGATGCCGGGCGCGCTGGCCCAGGAACCGCCGCGCAGGACGCGGTAGCCGCGGCCGAAGAACACCTCGGAGTACTCGCGGTACGGATGAGCGCGGAAGCCGGGATAGCGGGCGAACTCCGAGGCGGTCCACTCCCAGACGAGCCCGACGCCGGCGAGGAGCTCCTGGTCCGAGGTCGCCGCCCGCTCCCACTCGGCCTCGGTGGGCAGACGGCACCCCTGGCTGCGGGCGAAGGCGTCGGCCTCGAACCAGGAGACGTGCTGGACGGGCTCGTCGGGGTGCTCCCCGGCGGCCCAGCCGAGTGGGTGCGTGATGTCGTAGCACTGCTTCCACGACCAGCCCTCGTCAGACCACCACTCGCGGCGCTCGTAGCCACCGCCCTCGACGAAATGCAGCCACGAGGCGTTGGTGACGGGCGATCGCGCGATCGCGAAGGCGTCGAGGCGGACCTCGTGGCGGGGCCGCTCGTTGTCGTAGGCGAAGCCGTCGTCCGCGGCGGCGCCGATGCTCACGGGGCCGGCGGCGAAGGAGACGAACTCGGGAGCCTCGGGCAACCGCGGCAGGTCATCGGGCGTGCCGCCAGGAAGGCTGCCGAGGAACAGCGCCTGGCGCATCGTCTCGGTGTGCTGGAGCTCATGCCGGGCGACGAGCTCGTGCAGCTCGCTGGCGCCGGTGCGGCGCAGGACGCCGAGCGTCCGGTCGCGCACGTCGGCGAGGTAACCCAGCGCCTGCCGGCGGTCGAGCAGCTCGATCTCGGAGCGCACGGTCCGCGGCGTCTCGAAGGCGTCGTACGTGGCGGCGAGGTCCTCGCGCAGCAGCGGCTCGCCACCCAGCCGGTGGACCGCCCACAGGTCCTCGTAGGCGGCGATGTGCGCCAGGTCCCATACCAGCGGGCTCATGATCGGGTCCAGCGGGCGATGGACGTCGTCGTCCTGCAGGCCATCCACCAGCGCGAGCGTCCGGTTGCGGACACGAGCCAGTCGTTCCTCGAGCCCCACGCTCATCACGATCGAGCCTAGCGAAGCCGCCATCCAGCCTTCGTCTCGCGAGGGGCGCGTTCGTTTCACGCGGACACCCAGCCCGTAAAACGGGTCGGATTTCGCCTTTATCTACTTTGTCTATGGATTTGATAGAAAAAGGTCCATGCACTTCCATCAGGTCCTCAACGACGAGCTCGGCTGCGCCTCCTACCTGCTCGCCGACGGCGGTGAGGCGATCGTGGTGGATCCGCGCTGGGACATCGAGGTCTACCTCGAGCTGGCGACCCGAGCCAGTGCGCGCATCACCCATGTCGTCGACACCCACGACCATGCCGACCACGTGTCGGGCCGCG
>JAWVFY010000136.1:0-5848 GCA_033855575.1 Solirubrobacteraceae bacterium | reverse complement strand
AGGCCCTGCCCCAGCCCGGAGGCCAGGCCGCCCCACCGCGCGGGAGCCAGCAGGCGCAGCGGGACGCCGGCGGCGAGCAGGACCGCCGCGACGGCGACGGCGACCAGCACCACGAGCACGGCGGTCCGCACCAGCCGTCGCTGCCGGGCGACGGCGTGGGCGCCGGCGGCGACCGCGGCGGCGACCAGCGCGCACAGCACCATCCGCGCGGGCCTAGCCGGCGTCTCCAGCGTCGTCCATTCCAGGGCCGACAACAGCACCAGCGCGCCCAGTGCGAACAGGCGGATCGTCGCGGGGGTGCGCAGCGCCTCCGGACGGCGCGGCGGCGCGGCGGCCGCCAGCGCGCTCATGCCACCCGCCGCGCCCGCACCGGCGCGAGGTCGTGGCCCGTGCACCCCGCGACGGTGAACGACACGCGCCGGCCGGCCAGCGCGCCCGGCACCACGAGGACCCGGCCGGCCGCTGGGGCATGGGCCAGGACGGGCGGGATCCGGACGACGGCGCGGGCACAGACGTAGAAGATCGCGCCCCGCCGTGCGGCCAGCCCGCTCAGCGCCGGTGCACCACCGCCGGCGACCACGGCCAGGCGCGCGTGCAGGTGCGGCCAGCCCGCGAGCCCCGGCTCCAGCGGGGCCGGCCGGCGCTCGCCGGGCAGCAGCAGCGCGCAGCCGCCGAGCGCGGCAAGGTGCACGCACAGTGAGGCGGCGGCGCGCACGGCCGCGTTGAGCAGCTCGGGGTCCTCCCCGCGCGGGTCGAGCAGCACCAGCGGCCGGGTGTCGCCCTCGGGGCGCAGGCGCCGCTCGATCAGGTCACCGGTGCGGGCCAGGGCCGCCCAGTGGATGCGCGAGGCCGGCGCCCCCTCGCGGTAGGGCCGCAGCCCGTCGAGGTCGACCTCGGCGGCCGGGGCGATGCCGGGGCGGGCCCGCCGGGTCACCGTCCCGGAATCGCCCGATCCGTCGGGCGCCATCCGGATCGGCTCGACCCGCGGCAGCACGAGCACCTCGTCGAAGCGGGTGCCGGCGATCACCCGCTGCGCGAGGCCCAGCGGGTCGCGGACGATGGCCACCGGCGGCGTCAGGCGCCGGCGCCCGCGCCGGTCGAAGTGCGTCGCGACCTCGACGGTCGCCGTGCGGCGGCCGCCGCGAACCGCCGCCGGCGCGTCGAGCAGCGGATCCTGCACAACGCAGGACGGCAGGGCCACGCGGCTCCCGCTGACCACGATGCGCACGCTCAGCGGCTCGCCCTCGACCACCCTGGCGGCACCCAGCGATCGGGCCACCTCCATCCCGCGCGCCCCCGAGGCGACCCACGCGACGCAACCCACACCGAGGACCAGGAAGGTCACGCCGGTGACGTAGAGCGGAGCGATGCCGAACACGCCCGCGGCGATCAGCAGCGCCACGCCGAGCTTCGCCGCCGAGCGCGCCCCCACCGAGGAGGAGCTCGCGGCGGCCATGGCTACAAGGCGGGTGTCGACGCCAGTGCGTCGGCGATCACCCGGTCGGCGGTGACGTCCATCGCCTCCGGCGCCAGGACGATCCGGTGGGCCAGCACGGCCCGGGCCAGGGCCTGGACGTCGTCGGGCAGCGCGTGGTCGCGGCCCTCCATGAGCGCCCGGGCCTTCGCCGCGCGCAGGAGCATCAGGCCCGCGCGCGGCGACGCGCCGAGCTCCACGCGCGAATCCGAGCGGGTGCGGCCGAGGACCCCGACGACATAGGCGCGCAGCGCGTCGCTGGCGACGATCCGGCCCGTCGCCTCCTGGGCGGCGAGCACGTCGGCCGCGGCGGCCACCGACTCGAGCTCGCCGACGCGATCGCCGGACTCGTGGGCGGCGAGCATGCCGGCCTCGGCGACCGCCGAGGGATAGCCGAGCGAGAGGCGGACCATGAACCGGTCGACCTGGGCCTCGGGCAGCGGGTAGGTGCCCTCGTACTCGACCGGGTTCTGGGTGGCCACCACGAGGAACGGCCGCGCCAACTCGTGCGTGTGGACGTCCACCGTCACCCGCCGCTCCTGCATGCACTCGAGCATCCCGGACTGCGTCTTGGGCGACGCGCGGTTGATCTCGTCGACGAGGACGACGTTGGCGAAGATCGGGCCGGGCCGGAACTCGAAGCGATCCTCGCGCTGGTTGAAGACGTTGGTGCCGACCACGTCGGCGGGCAGCAGGTCCGCGGTGCACTGAATGCGGGCGAACTGCAGGTCGACCGATCGCGCGAGCGCCCGCGCCAGTGTCGTCTTGCCGACACCGGGCAGGTCCTCGACGAGGATGTGGCCCTCGGCGAGGACCGCCATGAGCATCTGGTCGAGGACCTCGCGGCGGATCTCGACCGCGCGCTCGACGTTGGCGGCGATGCGCCGCATCAGCTCGCCCGCGGCGGCGATCTCCCCGGACGCGACGGTGTCGCTCACGCGCCTATCTTCGCACCCGCCGCTCGCCGGCGGTCGACCTCGGCGAGGATGGCTCGGGCCACCTCGGCCTTGGCGGCGCGCGGCACGGTGTGCTCGGCGTCGGCGGTGACGATCGTCACCTCGTTCTCGGCGCTGTCGAAGCCGATATCCGGCCGGGCGATGTCGTTGACCACGACCAGGTCGAGGCCCTTGCGCGCCAGCTTCTCGCGGCCGTAGGCGATCGCGCCGTCACCGTGCTCGGCCGCGAAGCCGACAAGCACCTGGCCGTCGCGCCGCCGCGCGGCCAGGCCGGTGAGGATGTCGGGTGTCGGCTCGAGCCGGAGCTCAAGGCCGTGGCGGCCCTGCTTCTTGAGCTTCGACTCGGCCGGGTCGGCGGGCCGGAAGTCCGCCGGCGCGGCGGCCATCAGCAGGACGTCGGACGCCTCGAAGCGCTCCTCGCAGGCGGCCTGAAGCTGGGCGGCCGTCTCGACGTCGACGTAGCGCACCCGGGGATGGCGAGGCAGCGACACGTTGGCCGCGACGCACACCACCTCGGCGCCCAGGGCGACGGCCTCCTCGGCCAGCGCGAAGCCCATCCGGCCGCTGGAGCGGTTGCCCACGTAGCGCACGCTGTCGATCGGCTCGCGCGTGCCGCCGGCGGTGACCAGCACCTTCAGACCGTCCCACGGGCGGCCCATCGGCCCCGGCGCGCCGACCGCCGCCTCGAAGGCGGCCAGCAGCTCGGGCGGCTCGGGCAACCGCCCGACGCCCCACTCGTGCTTGGAGCCCAGCGCGCCGGTCCCGGGATCGAGCACCGTGACGCCGCGCGAGCGCAGGGTCGCCAGGTTGGCCTGGGTCGCGGCGTGCTCGTACATGTGGTTGTTCATCGCCGGCACGACGATCACCGGGCAGGTGGCGGCCAGCGCCGCCGTGGTCAGCAGGTTGTCGGCCAGCCCGGCGGCGAGCTTGGCGATCGTGTTGGCACTGGCCGGCGCGATCAGGAACCCGTCGGCGTTGCGCACGAGCTCGAGGTGACTCAGCGGGTCATGCCCCGGGCGGTCCTGATCGGGGAAGGCGCCGCGAGCCGGGTCGCGCTCGAACTCGTCGACGAGCACGGGGGCGCCGGTCAGGCCGGCGAAGGAGGCCCGACCGACGAAGCGCTCGGACGCCGGCGTCTGGATCACGCGCACCGCGTGGCCCGCCTTGGTCGCCAGGCGCACCACCTCGAGCGCCTTGTAGGCCGCGATCCCCCCGCTGACGCCGAGCAGGAGCCGGGCCATGGAGTCCTAGCGGTAGTGGTACTTGATCTTGCCCGCAGCGACTTCCTCGAGCGCGATCGTCAGGTAGTTCTTCGAGCCGGTCTCGACCATCGGCGGCGGGAACTCGTCGAACGTCCCCTCGCCGAGGTTGTGGTAGTACGAGTTGATCTGGCGCGCGCGCTTGGCCGCGACGAGAACCGACGCGTAGTTGGAGTCGACGTTGTCGAGCAGCTTGTCGATGCGCGGGGAGATCATGTCCCTGAGTCTAGCTCGGTGGTGACGATCGCCTCGAGCGCTGCAACGGCGTCCTCCAACCGGTCGTTGACCACGACGTGGCCGAACTCGTCCTGGGCCGCGAGCTCGTCGCTCGCCGTGCGCAGCCGCGCCTCGATCTGCTCGGGGTCGTCGGTGCCGCGCCCGACCAGCCGCGCGCGCAGCGCATCCTGCGACGGCGGGGCTATGAAGATCTGCACCGCCTCGGGCATGGCCTGGCGGACCTGGCGCGCCCCCTGGAGCTCGATCTCGAGCACCACCGGCACCCCGGCGTTGATGCGGCGCTCGAGTTCGGAACGCAGCGTGCCGTAGCGGCGGCCCGAGTAGGTCGCGTGCTCGACGAAGTCGCCGGCGGCCACCCGCTCGTCGAAGTCGGCGTCGGACAGGAACCAGTAGTCGACACCGTGCTGCTCGCCCGGTCGCGGGCTGCGCGTCGTCGCCGAGACCGACAGCTGAAGCTGGGGCATCCGCTGGAGGAGGCTGCGGATCAGCGTCCCCTTGCCCACGCCCGACGGGCCGGTGATGACGAAGACGCGCGCTATCGCCGCAGGAGCGAGACCAACTCGGTGCGCTGGCGCTCCGAGAGGCCGCCGATCGTCTTGCTCGGCGAGATCCGACACTGCTGGAGGATCTTGTTGACCTTGACGCGCCCGTACTTCGGCACGGCCAGCAGCATGTCGAAGACCTTGGCGGTCTCGAGGTACTCGGGAGGCTCGGTCAGCAGGGCGTGGATCGTGACCCGGCCGCCCTTGAGATCGCGCTTGAGCTGCGCCCTCCGGGTGCGGATGTCGTTGGCCCGCTGGAGGGCGTCCATCCGCTGGGTCAGGGAGCGCTCGGGGGCCGAGGATTGCTTGGCGGGGGCGCTCTCGGTGATCGGCGGCATGGGCGGCGAATATACAGAGCGTCCCGCCCCGTGCAAGCCGGAATCGCCAAATTCGCATGAACCTCGACCTGAGCTAGACACTTCTTCAGGCTGGTTGACGGTCTTGGTGACGATTTGCAGCGGTTTTCTCCTACCAGAATGCTGCGCCACGCGAGTCCGACAACCGGTTGTGCGCGGTTTGCGGGGAATTTCTCAGCGCAGGCCGGCGCGCAGCCGCCGACGACCGGCCGCGATGGTCATCGAACGGACCCGGCGGGCGCCCCGTGCTCGAGCTCGGCGGCGATCCGCGCCCCCGCCAGTGGGTCGCGGAACGTCTCGGTCCCGATCGCCACCAGAGTGGCCCCGGCGTCGAGCAGATCGCGCGCCTGGCGCCCGGAGCGGACGCCCCCCATGCCGACGATCGGCACGGCGATGCGTTGCGCGACGGCCGCGACCTGCGCGAGCGCGATCGGGAAGATCGCGGGCCCGCTGAGCCCGCCGGTACCACCTCCGAGCCACGGGGCGGCCGGGTGGCCGCTGCCCGGCGCGAGCGCCATCGCCCGCAACGTGTTGATCAGCGAAACGGCATCGGCCCCCTCGGCCTCGGCCGCCGCCGCCACCGCGGCGACGTCGGCGGTGTTCGGGGTGAGCTTGACGATCAGCGGCTTGTCGGTGTGCGGACGCACCTCGCGCACGAAGGCCCGAAGCGAGCCGGGGTCGGCACCGATGTCCAGGCCGGTCTTCACGTTCGGGCACGAGACGTTGAGCTCGATGGCCGCGACCTCGTCGCGCGCCCCGACCGCCTCGACGAGCTCGATGACCTCGGCGGCGGTCGAGCCCATCACGTTGGTGATCAGCGGCACCGGAAGCGCGGCCAGCTCCGGGAGGTCGTGCTCGAGATAGCCGTGCAGGCCCTTGTTGGGCAGGCCGATCGAGTTGATCAGCCCGGCCGGCGCCTCCCACAGCCGCGGCGGCGGGTTGCCCGCCCGCGGCTGGAGCGTGATCGTCTTGGACACGAACGCGCTGAACGGGAACCGGTCCACCAGGCCGTCGCCGAACGCGC
>JAWVFY010000135.1:0-6011 GCA_033855575.1 Solirubrobacteraceae bacterium | reverse complement strand
GGTCGAGCGCATCGAGGACGGCTATCGCCTCTACGGCGACGTCGAGCAGGCGTTGCGCCGCGTGGTGGGCCAGCCCGAGGGCCCCGACGAGCCCCGCGTGCAGTTCCTGTCACCGCGCCGCTGAGCGAAGCACGTTCTCAGGCGGCGAGCCCGTGCGGCGGGGGAGTCTGCGCGACGTGGCGGCGTCCGCGGACGGTCGCATGCCACACGCCGGCGCCGTAGCGCGCGAGGCGGTCGCGCTCGAGCGTGCGCAGGTGGCGGCCCACGTGACCGGTCGGCAGCCGCGTGGCGGCCGAGAGATCGTTGAGCTTCAGGCCCGATTCGGGAGGGCTGTCGGAGAGCACTCCGAGCACGGCGGCAACTTCAGGGGCGAGTGGCCCGACGAGCGTGCTGAACATGTACAGCTCCTTTCGGCGGCTGGGCTGTCTCTGTGAGACCCCTGGCTTTGCGGACCCGCCTCGCGACGGGGGTGCCTTTGTCGTGGACGCCTCAATGCGTCTAGGACTTGTCTTCGGCAGCAGACCTCGTGGGGATCAGTCAACTGGACGAACGGACGAGTCCACGAGCTCCAGCGGCGCACCCGTGACGAGCTCACCGCCGCGCAGGATGTCGGCCCGCAGACCCCCGCGGCCGGCCAGGCCGCGCAACACCCCGGGCGCCGTGCGGCGCTGCAGCGTGGCGCACGGGTCGCACGGGCGATCCCCCCGGCACTCGACGTCGCCGATCCGGAAGCGCCGGCCGATCAGGGCCTCGAGGTCGACGCCGCGGGTCACGACGTTGCGGCCGGCGTCCTCGGCGGCCAGCGCGATGCCGGTGTCGGCCAGCAACCCCTCCAGCGCCTCGGCCTCGATCAGCGTGAGCGCCTGGCCCGGCTTGCCCTCCTCGAAGAAGGTCCCCTCGCCGTTGAAGTAGCGATCGCCCTGCAGGCCCAGCCCCTCGACGGCCAGCGCCCGCGGGACCGCGTGCGACCGCCCGGCCGGCTCAGAGCGGATCAGGATGCGCTCCACGAAACCCATGTCAGCGACGGTACCTGACCGCGTGGCGGCGCTCCTGGCCGGGCAGGGGGGAGACCGGGATGCGAGCGCGAACTTCATCGGTGATGAGCGCCACCGAGGCCCGGACCCGACTCGACGTCCTGCTCGGCGAGCGGGCGGCGGCGCTGCGCACGGTCCTGGCCACCAACCCGATCTACATGTCGGACCTCGAGGCGGAGATCGCCAGCTGCCGGGCCGCCTACGTCGCCGCGGCGGTCACCGAGCTCGCGCTGCTGCGCGGCGCGGTCCACGGCCGCCCGCAGGGCTGATCGGCGTAGGGTCCGCGGCCCACATGGCCGCGTTCCGTCACGAGCTGCGCGTGCGCTACCAGGAGTGCGACCCCCAGGGGGTCGTGTACTTCGCGCGCTACCCCGAGTACTACGACATCGCGCTGACCGAGCTGTTCCGGGAAGCGCTCGGTTCCTACCAGGCGATGGTCGACGCGGGCACCGACCTGGTCGTCGCCGAGCAGTCGGCCCGCTACCGCGGCTCGGCCCGCTTCGACGACGTCGTCACCGTGGCGCTGAGCATCGATCGGATGGGCACCACCTCGATGCTCAGCCGCTACCGGATCGCCCGCGGTGACGAGGTCCTGGTCGACGGCGACGTTCGCCACGTCTGCATCGACGTGGCGACCAAGGCCAAGAAGCCGCTGCCCGGCGACATCCGCACCGCGCTGGCGCCCTATGCCGGGTGAGCTGGTCCGGCCGGCTCAGGCCGCGAGCCGGTCTTGCGCGACGGCCTGGCGCCCCGCGTCCGTCAGGTCGTACAGACGCGCGCCGACCGGGCGGCCGAGCTCGTCGGTGCGGTAGCGGGCCGTGAGCAGATCGCCGGCCAGGGCGGCCGTGAGCAGCTCCATGACGTCGGACAGCCGGGCGCCGGTGCCGCCCATCGCGCGCGTCAGGTCGCTGACGGTCAGCGGCCGGCCGCGGCGGGCGAAGGCGTGCAGGAGGATCGGGTCGCCGAGGAGGGGGCGATCGAGGGTGAGCATCGACATGCTGCGGGTTACGGCGCGACAGGCGGTGGGCCCCAGGCGACCTCGCGCAGTGCGCAAGATCGGGCCCCGGAACTTGCACAGCCCTACGCAGCCGTGGCCAAAGCGACGTTCTGCGCCGCACGGCGGCAGCTGCGGCAGTGCGCGAGATGGCACTCGACGCGCCGCTCGTCGCGGACGCCGACCGCCGCCGAGCCTCGTCGCAGGATGATCGCCTGCACGCGCTCGCAGCGCTGGCCGCTGACGAGATCGGTGTACTCCTGCTCCAGCCGCCGGCGGGCGCGGAACAGGGTGCTCTCGACCTGCGAGCGGGTCATGCCCATCCGCTCGCCGAGCTGGTCGTAGGAGAGGCCCTCGAGCTCGCGGAGGACGAGGATCTGGTGGTGGGCTTCGCTCAGTCCGCTCAGGGCGCCCCGCAGGTCGCTGAGCGCCTGGCGGGACTCCACCGCGGCCTCGGGTGCGGGTGAGGCGAGGACGGCCGCGCCGTAGGCGGCCGACTCGACCTGCTCGTAGTCGACCTCGGCTCCGCGCCGCGAGCGGGCGCGCAGGTGGTCGATGGCGCCGTTGCGCGCGATGCCGTAGATCCACGCCCTGAACGCGATCGGCTGATCGGTCTGGCGCAGGCGGCGCAGCGCGGAGATGAACGCCTCCTGGGCGATCTCCTGGGCGTGCTCGTGGCAGCCGACCATCCGCGCCACGTAGCCCGTGATGCGGTCGCGGTAGCGGCGGAACAGCTCCTCGAAGGCCGTGTCGTCACCGCGGCGCACCGCGGCGACGAGCGCGCCGTCGTCGACGTCGTCCCTGCCACTGCTCTCGCGCCCTCGGTGGGCGAGCGCGAAGGTGCTCATCCGTGTCCCCTGTCCTCGGTCGAACCCCGAGGCGTCCTCTCCCAAGGGCGCCCCCTCTCCTCAGTTGTTCGAACTCTAGCGTTCAGTGGAGGGATGTCAAGGAGGAACCGTCGGGTCGACTTTGACAACCAGGGGCCCGGATGATCGAGTCCAGGCCATGGCCCCGATCCGCTGGCATTGCGTGTTGCTGCTCGTCCTCGCTCTCCCCACGGCCGCCCGGGCGGCGGCGCCGCTGCCGCCGACCAACGCGCCCGAGAACCCGTTCATGGCGGCCAACCCGAGCTCCAACATCCACAACGACACCTGGATGACCGACACCTACGACCGCGCCGGGCCGGTCGGCCGGAACCTGCAGACCCAGCAGGGCCTCTACCCGCCGTCGCTGTGCGGCTCGCTGGCCTTCGACACCGCGGGGCGGATCGTCAGCGTCTGCCCGTCGCTGGTCACGCCCCCGGTGGCACGGATCATCGATCCCAAGACGCTCGCGGTGCTGGGCAGCTACACGATGCCCAGCGCACCCGATCCGGCCGGGACCAAGGCCTACCAGAACTTCACGGGCGGCGGCTACTTCTTCCTGGACCGCCACGACCGTCTGTGGAGCGCGACGAAGACCAGCCACCTCTTCGTCCTCGCCGAGCAGCCGGGCGGGACCGGCTTCGACAAGGTGGCCGACTACGACCTGACCGGCGTGCTCAGTTCCGACGAGCGCGTGACGTCCGCGCTGCCGGACTTCCAGGGCCGCATCTGGTTCGTCTCCAAGAAGGACGGCAAGGTCGGCATCCTCGACCCCAAGACCGGCAAGATCGCGGTGCTGCAGCTGGGCGAGGAGGTCGAGAACTCCTTCGCCGTCGATCGCAACGCCGTCTACATCGTCTCGGACAAGCGGATGTACCGGTTCAGCGTGCGCGGCGGCGCCCCGCACGTCGACTGGAAGGTGACCTACCGCAACTCGGGCATCGTCAAGCCCAGCCAGGTCGACGCGGGCTCGGGCACCACGCCGACGATCCTGCGCGGCGGCTTCGTGGCCATCACCGACAACGCCGACCCGATGGACGTCGTCGTCTACCGGACCGCGCTGAAGCTGAAGAAGGGCAGGCACCGCGTGGTCTGCCAGGTGCCGGTGTTCGGCAAGGGCGCCAGCGCGACGGAGAACTCGCTGCTGGGCACCGGCCGCTCGCTGATCGTCGAGAACAACTACGGCTATCAGGACCCGTTCTCGCCGAGCCTCACCACCAACCTGACAACGCCCGGCTTCGCGCGCGTCGACATCAACACGAAGGGCACCGGCTGCCGCAAGGTCTGGACGAACACGACCGACGCTTCGCCGACGGTGGTGCCCAAGCTGTCGACGAAGACCGGCCTGATCTACGCCTACGACCACCAGGACGACGGCTCGGGCTCGCCCGCCTGGATGTGGACCGCGATCGACTACCGCACCGGCGTCAACGTGTTCCGCACGACGGCGAGCACGAACTCGCTCGGCGGCAACAACAACTACGCCGGCCTGGCCATCGGCCCCGACGGCACCGCCTACCTGGGGACGCTCGGCGGCATGGAGGCGCTGCGCGACGGCTGACCGGCGCGCAGGCCGAACGCGTCGGCGATCAGCTCGTAGCTGCGCCGGCGCGCCTCGTGGTCGTAGGTGATCGTGACGAGCATCAGCTCGTCGGCGCCGTAGGACTCGGCGAGCTCCTCCAGGCCGGAACGCACCGTGTCGGGTGAGCCGATGATGCCGCGGCGGCCGGGCAATGGGCCCGTCGTCTCGACCCCCTCGGACTCGAGGTAGCGCAGCGCCTTCTCGGGCGGCGGCACCGGGATCAGCTGGCCGCGGCGCAGCATCCGCAGCGTCATCCGGCTGCTGGCGGCGAGGTGCTGGGCCTCCTCGTCGGTCTCCGCGCAGATCGTCCACGCGGCGACGAGCGTCCGTGGGCGCGGCTCGCGCATGCCGTCGGCGAAGTGCTCGCGGTAGTCGTGCGCGATCGCCGCTCCTCCGGGGTTGATGAAGTCGGCGAACGCGTACGGCAGGCCGAGCTGGGCCGCCCAGATCGCCGACTGCGGCGAGGACCCGAGCAGCCACGGCTCGGGCGTCTCGGGGCGGCCGGGCAGCGACCGCGGCAGGTGCGCGAACGGATGGTCGGCGGGGAGGTCGTCCTCGAGGTGGGCCAGCAGCTCGGCCAGCTGCTGCGGGAAGTCGTCGGGCATCGCCTTGGTGCGGTCGCGCTGCAGGGCGAACGTCGTCAGCGGGTCGGTCCCGGAGGCCCGGCCGAGCGCCATGTCGATGCGCCCGGGGTACAGGCCGGCGAGCATGCTGAACGCCTCGGCGACTTTGAACGGGCTGTAATGCGGCAGCATGACGCCGCCGCTGCCGACCCGGATCCGGCGCGTGGCCGAGGCGATCGGGCCGATCAGCACCTCGGGCGCGGCGCTGGCCAGCATCGGCCCGCCGTGGTGCTCGGCGACCCAGTAGCGGTGATAGCCGAGGTCGTCGGCGAGGCGGGCCAGGTCGAGCGTGTTGGCCAGCGCCGCCGGGCCGGTCGACCCCTCCGGGATCGGCGACTGGTCGAGCACGCTGAGGGGCAGCGCCATGCCCTCACCGTAGCCCGCGTGATATGACCGCCGGCATGGAGCTTCGCGACAAGGTGGCGATCGTGACCGGCGGCGCCGGCGGCATCGGCCAGGCGCTGGCCTGGAGGTTCGTCGAGGAGGGGGCGCGCGGGGTGCTTGTCGCCGACCTCGGCGGCACCGGCGCGGTGGTGGAGCGGCTCGGGGACCGCGCGGTCGGCTTCGACGGCGACGTCACCGACGAGGCCACCGTCCGCGCGCTGATCGCGCGCGCCGAGGAGGCGTTCGGCCCGGTCGACCTGTTCTGCGCGAACGCCGGTGTCGCGGTGGGGATCGGCCTCGAGGACGACGAGGCGGTCTGGGACCTCGCCTTCGGCGTCAACATCCGCTCGCATATCCACGCCGCACGGGCGCTCGTCCCGGGCTGGGTGCAGCGCGGCGAGGGCTACTTCCTGACGACGGCGTCGGCGGCCGGGATGCTCACCCAGATCGGCTCGGCGCCCTACGCGGTGACCAAGCACGCCGCGGTCGCGTTCGCCGAGTGGCTCTCGGTGACCTACGGCGACGCCGGCA
>JAWVFY010000134.1:0-10401 GCA_033855575.1 Solirubrobacteraceae bacterium | reverse complement strand
GGGCTCGGCGGTGACCGGGAAGGCGTGCTGGATACCGGTGCCAACACCGTGCAGGACGAGCTCCAGAGGCCCCGTCCACGTGCCGAGACGGCCGCGTACCTGCAGGGCGTTGCCCGCCGTCCAGCTCGCCTCGGTGACCACGGGCGCGGGCGCGCGCACGACGAGCGCCGCGTCGCCCGTGGGCAGCCGCTGCACGGCGACCTCGGCCCCGTTGTGCCGGTAGGAGGTAAGGGGGGCGTCCTCGGCCATCGCCACCTTCTCGCGCCGGCGGCCGACGACGAGCTGCAGCTGCCAGACGATGCCCCGCTCGGTGTCCTCGTCGGCCTCGTCGCCCCCCAGGTCGCCGGCGGCCTCGGGCAGCAGGCCGGCAACGGGTACGCGGACCGAGAAGGCCGGCGGTGTGGCCGAGCGATCGACGGTCATCGGGTACTCGAGCGTCGGCAGGCCCTCCTCGCGGAGGAGCTCGACCGCGAGCCGGTCGCCGGCATAGCCGTGCAGCTCGCCGCGCAGCACCACCGCGTCGTCGTCGAGAGCATGCTCGCGGACCATCGCCCACCGCGACTTGAGCTCGAGCGTCAGTCTCCGGCCGGGCATGGGAGCGACGCGCATCAGCGTGCCGTGACCGCCACGCAGGTCCGCCCCACGGACCGGCCATGCGCTGATCGTCGCGAAGCGCACGGTGCGCCGCGAGACCCTGCCGGCGTGGACGTCGGCGTAGAGCTCCCACAGCTCGGCCCGGCCGAAGCGCCAGCGGCTCAGCTGCTTGGCCGACACGCTGGCGTGAAAGCCGCCCCAGGCGACGTCGACCAGGCGCTGGCGCGTGGCCGCGGTCAGCTCGGGGCGGTGCACGGCGTCGGTGTGCACGCGCATGCCCAGCCAGGGCAGGCGCCGGCGCACCCGCCGCCACCAGCGAATGCGCCCGGCCCGCAGGGCGACGATCGAGAGCTGCTGGGAGCCCTCCGCCGGGGCGCCGATCGCGGTGATGAACGCCGAGCCCTCGATGTGCGCGCGGCCGCCCTCCCAGCGCACGTCGTCGAGCTGGGCCGCGAGCGTCAGCTCCTGGCGCAGCTCGTAGACGTCGGGCGGAATGCGCAGCGCGGCGTCGGTCCGGAACGGGTAGTCGCCATACCAGCGCCCGTCGACCTCCACCGGCACGGTGTCGTTGAGCTCGGTGCGCTGGAAGCGGACGACCTCCAGCAGCTGGGGCATCAGCCGGCGCCGGACCAGCGCCCACTTGAGCCGCTCGATGGCCGGCAGCGGCTCGAAGGCCTTCGGCGAGATGGTGTCGAGGAACGCGTTGACCTCGTCGAGGAACAGCGCGCGATAGGCCTCGTCGGCGTGCGGAAGGACGTTGACGTAGTAGCGCAGGTCCTCGGCGACGACGCTGTGGTCATACCAGCGCTTGGCGCGCCGGCGGCGCCTGGCCAGGAACCGGCTGACCTGCGACACCGCGGCGAGCCGGTCGAGCAGGACCTTGGGCTCGAGCCGGCGCTGGGTGATCGACAGGCCGCCGGTCTCGCGCAGCCGGTAGAGGTAGACGGGATCGGCGATGACGTCGACCGACTTGGCCAGGAAGTGCGCGGGGAGGATCACCGGGATGTCCTCGTGGGTGACGCCCTCGGGGAAGCGGAAGTGGTGCTTGTCCCAGAACGCGCGCCGGAACAGCTTGTTCGGCGCGATGCGGTCGACGAGCAGCCCGCGGAACTTGGTGATGTGCGTGGCCGGCCGGTTGCGGACGAACGCGCGCGCGACGAACGGCGCGGGGGAGGTGTCACCGCGGTTGAAGCGGTGGACGTTGCCGGTGGCGAAGTCCGACCCCGTCCGGTCGAGCGAGCGGACCATCATCCGGATCGCGTGGCGCGGCAGGACGTCGTCGGAGTCCAGGAAGTTCAGGAACTCGCCGGTGGCGACCGCGGCGCCGTTGTTGCGCGCGTTGCCGAGGCCGCCGTTGGGCTGGGTGACCACGCGGAAGCGCTCGTCGCGCGCGGCGAATTCCTGGGCGATCGCCGCGCTGGCGTCGGTCGAGCCGTCGTCGACGAGGATGACCTCGAGGTCGGCGAAGGACTGCGCGGCCACCGAGTCCAGGCACTCGCGGAGGTAGGCCTCGACGTTGTAGACCGGTACGACGATGCTGACGCGCGCCATCAGCCGGTCGCGCGCCGCAGCCGGCGGGCCACGCGCGCGGGCAGCGACGGCCGCGCCTTGCCGGCGGCCTTCTTGCGCGGGCGGACGGCGATGACAGAGGAGTGCGAGATCGCCTCGGCCTCGCTGTAGAGCTCGTCGTAGGCGAGGCGCGCGCGGTCGAGGGCGGGGGCGCCGGCGTCGGGGGCCTGCAGCGCGGCCCAGACCTCCTCGGCGAGGTCGATCACGCGCGGCGGGACCTCGAGCCCCTCCCAGCCGGTGCGGTTGCGAAACAGGCTCGGGTCGACGAACTCGTCAATGCCGGGATGGGCGGCGCGGTCGAGCGCCGAGAGCCGCTGGATCCCCAGCTCGCCGCCGGCGCGGCGCAGCTCTGCGGCCCAGTCGGCCAGCAGGTCGGCGTAGGGCACGAAGGTCCGTCGCGCGCCGCGCGTCGCGTGCTCGGTCTCGAGCATCACGTTGATCCACGCGCCGGCGCGGCTGGCGTCGGTCTGCCAGGTGCCGTAGGACTTCTTCGCGCTCGTCAGGATCTGCGCCGGGTGGCGCAGCATCGTCACGAACGCGGGCGTCAGGCCGATGTCGGCGGCCGCCCGGTTCCACAACGGCAGAAACCAGCCGATGCGCGGGTCCTTGACCACCACGGCGTCGGCCTGGTCGACCTCGCCCTTGAGCCAGGCGCGCAGCTCGGTCTGGACCTCGGGCTCGGCGGAGATCGCCGCCGTCTGCTCCCACGCCGCGGGGCGCGCGTCGAAGACGGTGATGCGCCGACGCCGCATCAGGCGCGTGTGGAAGTCGACGACCCACTTTGGCTCGCCGAAGCCCTTGGGGTTGGTGTCGTCGGCGACGATCTCGGGCTGCGGGATGCGAAAGCCGAGCTGGCCCATGATGCCCGCGAACAGGCTGGTCCCGCTGCGCCCGACGCCGACGACGAGAACGAGGTCGCGCTCGCTCACGCGGCGACGCGCTCCTTCCACACCGCGCGCACGACCCGCTCGGCCGCGCCGCCGTCCTCCAGCGAGCAGAAGCGCTCGCGGAACGCGGCGCGCAGCTCCCGGGCCGGCTCGGCGTCGGCCGCGCCGGAGCACAGCGCAGCGGCCAGCCCCTCCCCCGTGCGCGCCACGATCCCGGGCGGCTCGGCCATCAGGTCGAAGTACGTGCCGCGCATCGAGCGATAGGTCTCCCAGTCGGGGGTGTGGATGAGGATCGGCCGGTCCAGGACGGCGTAGTCGAACATGATCGAGGAATAGTCGGTGACCAGGACGTCGGCCGCCAGGCACAGCTCCTCGACGGACGGATGCGCCGAGACGTCGCGCACGCGCCCCCCCTCACCGGCCAGGCCCTCGTCGACAAGGTAGTGCTGGCGAGCCAGCACGACGTGCTCCGGGCCCAGAGCCGCGGCGAAGGCGCGCAGGTCGAGCAGCTCGGTGCCGTCCGTCTCGTACTCGCGATGCGTGGGGGCATAGAGGACCGCGACGTCGCCGTCGGCCAGGCCGACCGCTTCACGCGCGCGTGAGACGTCCTGGACGGAGGCGGCGGCCAGGACGTCGTTGCGCGGGTAGCCGGTCTCCAGCGATGCGAACCCCAGGCCGGGGTAGGCGGTGCTCCAGGCGCGCGTCGAGAACGCATTGGCCGCGACGCTGTAGTCCCAGCGCGCGCAGCGGCGCAGGAGCGCGTCGAAGTCGTCCTGCTTGGCGCGCCCCGGCACGTCGCGCAGGTCGAGGCCCATCTTCTTCAGCGGCGTGCCGTGGTGGGTCATCACGTGCACCGAGCCGGCGCGCTTGACGACGTTGTTGGGCCAGTTGACGTTGTTGACCAGCACGCCCGCGCGGGCTACCAGGTCGAAGTACTCCTCGGTGCCGGGATGGACGAGCTCGACCCCGCCGGGCATCGCTGTGGCGGCATCGCGGCGGACGACCCACACCGCCCGCAGGCCGGGGACCAGCTCGCGCGCTCGCTCGAAGATCGCGCGAGGATTGCAGGCATAGCCGCGGTTCCAGTACGCGGCGAACAGCGCCAGGTCCGGGTCGACCGGCGCCTCCAGCCGCTCGCGGTAGAAGCGTGCGAGGGCCTCCTTGTCGCGGGCGGCCGCGGCAGCGTGCGGGCGCCGGCGGCGCAGGAGGCGGGGGCGAGGCATGACGGCGTGCCAAGCTACTGAACATGGCCATCTTCGAGGACGCGCCGGCGCTGTGCGGCCATCGGGGAAGCGGTCGCGGTGTCGTGGGCGGCCACGCGGAGAACACGCTCGGCTCATGCCGCGCGGCGATCGCGGCGGGGCTGCGCTGGCTGGAGATCGACTGCCGGTTGACCGCCGACGGCGTCCTCGTCGCCCGCCACGACCCGCGCGTGGAGGACGGCCGTTTCGTGGCCGAGCTCACGGCCGCCGAGGCGCAGCGGCTGGGGCTGATGCGCCTCGATGAGATGTTCGAGGCGCTGCCGATCGAGATCGGCATCGACCTCGAGGTCAAGACGTCGCTGGAGGACGCGCTGCGCCCGGCGGATCAGACGACCGGCGCGGCGGCCTCCGACCTGGCCGCCCGGGCACGCGCCGCGGGGCGGCCGGTGCTGCTAACGAGCTTCGACGCCTCGGTCCTGCCGATCTCGCGCGCCCGCCATCCCGAGCTCCCGGTGGGCCTGCTGACCTGGACGCGCTTCCCGCTGCGCAAGGCGATTCCCGCCGCCGTGCACCTCGGCGCCCAGGTCGTCGCGCCGCAGTTCGCCTCGTTTCCGTTCCCGGAGAGCCCGGCCGCGGCGATGGAGCGTGAGCTGGCCGACGTCGTCGAGGTCGCCCACCGGGCGGGGCTCGAGGTGGTGGCCTGGTGTCCCAAGCCGCCCGAGGAGGCGCTGCTGGTCGCCGCCGGCGTCGACTGCGTGATCGTCGACGACGTGCTCAGCCGCTCCGGCGCTGCGCCTCGTAGCGCGTCACCCACTCCTCGCTGAGCGCGTCGGCCTGCTGCGCGAGACGCGGCTGGAGCGCGATGCCCTCCGGGGGCGCCTCGATCCCGAGGTGCTCGAGCACGCCTTGCACCGTCGATGCCTTCTCCGCCGCGAGCTCCTCGTAGGTCACCACCAGCGGATCGACGCACAGGCCGGTGAAGTAGCCCGTCCAGGCGTTGTCGTGGGCGTGCAGCTGGTTGACCAGGTGATGGATCGCGGCGAAGTCGTAGGTCGCCGCTGCGGGCGGGCCATCGGCCTGGGCGTCAGCGTCGCGCCGCCAGGTCTGGGTCTGGACCGCCTTCCACAGCGAGACGGCCTGGCGGACCTTGTCCTGGCGGGTCACGCGGACGTAGCGCAGGCCGGGGAACGCCCGCTCGAGCAGCCGCGGCACGTGGAGGTCCTCGAAGCCCTCGATGCGGCGTACGAGCTCGGCGAAGTCGAAGAGGTAGCCCCACATCAGCTTGGCGCCGAAGACGCCGTTGGGCGTCGTGCCCTGCTCGATCGCCCAGGCGAGGTAGCGGTCGTAGGTCTCGGGCGCCCACAGCTCGTTGGGCTGCGCGGGCCGTTCGGGCATCTCGCGGAAGGCCAGCCGCTCGACGATGTCGGCGTGGCGGTCGGGCTGGAAGTACTCGTGCGGCCGGCGCGGCAGGCCGGAGTGGTGCAGCGCCTCGAAGTACTCCTCCGGCCGGCCGGCGACGCCGGTGGCCGACAGCAGGTGGCACAGTAGGGTGCTGCCGCTGCGCGGGGTGGCGCAGACGAGGTAGGACGCGGTCGGCCTCACGGTGCGGTCACAAAGTACAGCGACTTAGTGGAGAATGCCAGCCATGGCCCCCCGCCCGAACATCCTCTACCTGCACTCGCACGACACCGGGCGGTATGTCCAGCCCTATGGGTACCAGGTTCCCACGCCCAACATCCAGGCGCTGGCCGACCAGGGCGTGCTCTTCCGCCAGGCCTTCTGCGCCGCGCCGACCTGCTCGGCCTCGCGCGCCTGCCTGCTGACCGGCCAGTACGGCCACGCCAACGGGATGCTCGGCCTGGCCCATCGCGGCTGGTCGCTCAACGACTACTCCCACCACATCGTCCACACGCTGCGCAAGGTGGGCTACCGCTCGACGCTGATCGGCGAGCAGCACATCTCCAAGGAGCCGGGGGTCATCGGCTACGACGAGGTGATGAAGATCCCGACCACCAAGGTCGAGTCGGTCGCGCCGCTGGCCATCGAGGTCCTGCGCCGGCCGCGCCCGCACGACCAGCCGATCTTCCTGTCGGTCGGCTTCTTCGAGACCCACCGCGAGTTCCTCGGCCCCGGCTCGATCCGCGACGCGCACTTCTCCCAGCCGCCGGCCAACCTGCCCGACCGGCCCGAGATCCGCGAGGACATCGCGGGCTTCAAGGCCAGCGCGCGCTCGCTGGACCACGGGGTCGGGACGGTGCTCAACGCCCTGGAGGCCAGCGGCCTCGACGAGGACACGCTGGTCATCTTCACCACCGACCACGGGATGCCGTTCCCCGGCGCCAAGGCCACGCTCTACGACCGTGGGCTCGGCGTGATGCTGATCCTGCGCGGACCGCGGCCGTTCTCGGGCGGCCGCGTCAACGACAGCCTGGTCTCGCATCTCGACCTGTTCCCGACGATCTGCGAGTTCCTCGAGCTCGAGCGGCCGGGCTGGCTGCAGGGCGTCTCGCTGCTGCCGATGCTGCGCGGCGAGACCAAGGCGGTGCGCGAGGAGGTCCACGCGGGCTCGACGTGGCACGCGGCCTACGAGCCGCAGCGCTGCATCCGCACCACGCGCCACAAGTACATCCGGCGCTGGGGCGACCGGCGCACGCCCGTGCTGCCCAACACCGACGACGGCCCGAGCAAGGACCTGCTGCTGGCCCACGGCTGGGCCGACCGCGAGATCCCCGCCGAGCAGCTCTACGACCTGCTGTTCGACCCCAACGAGGCCCGCAACCTCGTCGAGGACCCCGCGTCGGCCGGCGTCCTCGCCGACCTCCGCGAGCGCCTGGCCGCCTGGCAGGACGCGACGGGCGACCCGCTGGCCACGGCCGATCACGTCGACCCGCCGCCCGGTGTCGACATCAACACGCCCGATCAGCGCTCGGCCGGCGACCCCACGGTGCACATCGGCTGACCGCTGGTGGATTTGGCAGGATCGGCCGATGCGCGCGGCCGTCGAGGAGCTCACCGCCCGGCTGGTGGCGATCGACTCGGTCAACCCGTCGCTGGTGGCCGGCGGGGCCGGCGAGGCGGCGATCGCCGCGTCCATCGCCGCTTGGGCCCGCGACGCCGGGCTGGAGGTCGAGCTGCTGGAGGGAACGCCCGGCCGGCCCACCGTCCTGGTCCGCGCGGCGGGGAGCGGGGGCGGCCGGACGCTGCTGCTGTGCGGGCACGTCGACACGGTCACGGTGGAGGGCATGGCCGATCCGCATACGCCGCGGATCGTCGGCGATCGGCTCTACGGCCGGGGCGCGTACGACATGAAGGCCGGCGTGGCGGCGGCGCTGGTGGCCTGCCGCGAGGCTGCGGCGCTCGGCCTGGCCGGCGACGTCGTGGTGGCGGCGGTGGCCGACGAGGAGCACGCGAGCCTCGGCGTCCGGGAGGCGCTGGAGCGCCTCTCGGCCGACGCGGCGATCGTCACGGAGCCGACCGAGCTCGAGGTGGTGGTCGCCCACAAGGGCTTCGTCTGGGCGGAGGTCGAGGTGCGCGGCGTCGCCGCCCACGGATCGCGACCGCACCTCGGCGTCGACGCGATCGTCAAGGCGGGCCCGATCCTCACCGCCCTGGGCGAGCTCGACGAGGCTCTCGGCGTGAGCATCCATCCGCTCCTGGGCCGTGGCTCGGTGCACGCGTCGGTGATCCGCGGCGGGGAGGAGCTCTCCAGCTATCCGGCGCGCTGCGTGCTGGGCCTCGAGCGCCGCACGCTCCCAGGCGAGGCCGGCGGTGCGGTGGAGGCCGAGCTGGCGGCCCTGCTCGACCGCTGCCGGGCGGGCGATCCCGCGCTCGACGTGACCCAGCGCACGCTGCTGGTGCGCGAGCCGTTCGAGCTGGCCCAGGACGCCCCGCTCGTCGGCGAGGTGGTGGCCGCGGCCGCCGGGACCCTGGGGCGCGAGCCGTCGATCGGCGGCGCGAGCTACTGGGCCGACGCCGCGTTCATCGCGGCGGCGGGGATCCCGACGGTGATGTTCGGCCCGAGCGGCGCGGGGGCCCACGCCGACGAGGAGTGGGTCAGCCTCCCCGACACGGCGGCGGTCGCCGAGACCCTGATCGCGGTCGCGCGCCGCATCTGCGCATGAGGGCCCTGGTCAACGAGCGCCTGCGCACGGGGGCCGTGCCACTGCCCGCGACGGAGGCCCCGCGCTTCCACGTCGGGCTGGAGGGCTACCGGCCGACACCCCTGCGCGAGCTCGCTGCCCTCGCCGCCGAGCTCGGCGTGACGAGCGTCGCGGTCAAGGACGAGTCCCAGCGCCTCGGCCTGCCGGCCTTCAAGATCCTCGGCGCGTCATGGGCGACCGAGCGGGCCGTGCGAGCGAAGCCGCAGACGCACACCCTGGTCGCGGCCAGCGCGGGCAACCACGGGCGGGCCGTGGCACGCGTCGCGGCCACCCGCGGCCTGGCCTGCCGGATCTTCCTGCCCGCCCGCGCGGCACCCGCGCGCGTCGCGGCGATCGCCGCCGAGGGCGCCGAGGTGGTCGTCATCGACGGCGACTACGAGCTGGCCGTCGGTCGAGCGGCCGCCGCGGGCGGGGAGCCCGGCGTCGTCGAGCTCGCCGACGTCGGCGAGGCCGGGTCGGCGCAGTGGGTCATCGACGGCTACGCCACGCTGTTCGCCGAGGCGGCCGCCCAGGGGAGCTTCGACCTCGTCCTCGTGCCGGTGGGCGTCGGCTCGCTGGCGGCGGCAGCGGCGCGCTTCGCCGCACAGGCCGGGGCGCGGGTCATCGGGATCGAGCCGGAGACCGCCGCGTGCCTCACCGCCTCTCTGGCCGCGGGGCGGCCGACCGCCGTCTCCACCCCGGGCACCTCGATGGCGGGCCTGGATTGCGCCGAGGTCTCGGCCGCCGCCTGGCCGAGTCTGCGCGACGGCATCCTCGGCACGATCACCGTCAGCGACGATGAGGCCCGGGCCGGGATGCGCGAGCTGGCGATCCTCGGATGGGCGATCGGCGACTGCGGCGCCGCGCCGCTGGCCGGGCTGCGTGCGCTGGCGGGCGATCCGGCGTGTGCCGACCTGCGCGCCGCCGCGGGTCTCGGGCCCGAGACCCAGATCCTGCTCGTCGCCACCGAAGGGGTGACCGACCCCGAGGGCTATGTCCCCGCCGTCGCGGTTCCCGGCTGACAACCGCAAGTCTGGACGCGGACATACGTTGCAAGGCATGCGCCGTTCCCACGCGCCGGTCCGCACATGACGATCACGAGCTCCATTGCCTCCGCGCCGGCCATTCTCCACCTCGAGGACAGCGACGACTTCGCTGCCCTGTTCGAGTCCCTGCTGGGCGGTTCCGGATTCGCCGTCCACCGCGCGCACACCCTGCAGGAGTGCGAGGCGGCGGCCTGCGCGGCGGACTTCGCCTGTGCGTTCGTCGACCTCGGGCTGCCCGATGCAGCCGGGCTCGAGGCGGTCATGGCGCTGCGCAGTGCGGCCCCGAGCCTGCCCCTGGTGGTGCTCAGCGGCGAGGACACGACCTCGGCCGCAGTCAAGGCGATGCTCCTGGGGGCACAGGACTGGATCGCCAAGCGCGAGGTCACCACCGAACGGCTGAGCCGCGCCGCCCACCTGGCCATTGCGCGCCAGGATGCCCAGGCCCAGCTGGCCTGGCGGGCATCGCACGACGAGCTGACCTCGCTGCCCAACCGGCCGCTGGCGGTCGAGCATCTCGCCCGGGCCCTCGGTCGGGTCAGCCGCGGCTCCGGCTCGGTGGGCGTGCTCTTCGGCGACCTCGACAACTTCAAGTCGCTCAACGATCGCCTCGGCCACGCGGCCGGCGACCGGGCGCTGGCGACGGTCAGCCATCGGCTGATCGTCGCGGTGCGCCCGGGCGACATGGTCGCTCGCTGGGGAGGCGACGAGTTCCTGATCATCGCCGACGGGATCGACGACGCTGCCCAGTGCGCCACGCTCGCGCGTCGTGTCCGCGAGGCCGTTGCGCGGCCGATCGCCATCGCCACCGGCGAGGAGACGATCACGATGACCATCGGCGTCGCCCTCGAGACCGGCGCCGGGAGCGCCCACTTCGCCGTCGAGACCGCCGACCAGGCCATGCTGAGCGCCAAGCGCGGCGGCGTGGGTCTGATCGTCGCCTGAGCGCGCGCCTACTGGCGCCGCT